>CAUZQN010000034.1:0-10608 GCA_963581605.1 uncultured Binatia bacterium (SeqCode) | reverse complement strand
GCATCAGATCATCAAACCGATTCTTGAGTTTGTCTCGCGGCTCCTCCATCAATACATAGTTGTTCGCTTTGAACACGTAACCCAGGTTGAAGGGATGCCATCGAATCTCAGCGCCGTGGCGAGCAGTAATGGGCTGGATCAACTTGATGGCGAAATAGGTATTGGTACTCCCCAGGTCCCAGTACAGGTCTATGACCTTGTTTGGCATTCCGCTGCTTTGTCCTTCGTGTAGAATCTAAAAGGTATTGTCAGGTATGAAAGGCAAGGGGCAGACCAGACATCTCCGGTTCCACCGAAATCATGGTTATGACCTCGCAGGGTAGAACGCCTGCCCACACTCTGCAAGCAGCCAGTCAGACCGACAGCTCTGTTGTCAGAGGGGGTCTCCATGTAATACATTTGTAAGCGTTGTATTGCACAAGAGGCTTCCCATGAAAAGCGTACGTTTTGATTCCCGGCTTGACACAACTTTGAAGCGGGCTGCCCAGACCCTGGGCGTTTCTCAGTCTACCTTCATTCGAGAAGCCGTAGCGAGACGCTGCGAAGAGGTCCTTGGAGAATCGCTCGGAGAAAGGTTAGCTCCCGTTATCGGTTGTATTCAGACTTCAGGCGGGCGGGCTCGACACTCCGGCAAAGCATTTCAGCGCATTGTACGGACCTAGCAGACACCTCTCTGATCTGCCTCGCGGAGCAACTCGGTGTGCCGGTATCCTGTTTCTTCTTTTCGCTCGTGCTATGCTAGCGCCCGCTGAGGGCCACACGCATGGGCATGGTGGTTGCCGGGGTATTTTCTGACTATCTGTGACCGTAGGTCTAAGCTATTTATGAACAAAACAAGTACTTTCAAAACGTATTATTTTTTGCTGGGCTTTCTTTTTCTTTCCTACGCCTGTTCGTGGGGTCCATTCGCCAAGAAAAAAATCGAATGTTGCGAAAAAGAGGCGTCGTGTTGTTACGGAGACATCTGCTGCCTGCCACGCTATGCCAGAGCGGCAGGGCAGGAGCCCAAGTCTTTCACACCTTCAGTGCCCGTCTATGGCAGTGCGCGTGACTTTGAACCCGCCCCAGGTGAGACGATTACGAAGCCGGGCCTGCTCTCCGAGTATAATCCGTTCCCGGGCTTTTTTGGTGGGGACGAGGCCAAGCCTGCCCGGAGCGAAGAAGATCCGAGCTTTCTCAGCAGTCTGTGGCCGTTTTAATCGCGTGCCCGGAAAAATCAGCGAGCTTAGTGTAAATTCTTCTCCCCAACCAGGACCAGTACCCCGGAATACTGGTGCACCCATGCCTGGTGTTGAATGGGAGCGATCTCACAACCGGTAAAAAACCCGATAATCGGCACCGATTCTAGATATTGACTCAGATATGAGGTGTCGATATCGGGAATGCCGTACAGGCCACTCCCCCGGCCCACGCAGTTGAAATACAGGCCAAATGCTGGACTGCTGGCCTGCCATTTTTGGGCCTGCTCTTCCAGGGTGCGTTTGAGATCTGTCCGTGCGCCATTACCGTCACGGAGGGTAAAGATCAATTTCTGACCCTCGACGATCTCGTCACCCACCGCAACAATCCCGCGTTCCGGATCAAAACCCGTAATATTGCGAACGATATATTCGCCCGGCGCAATATGCTGGCGTTCAGCATCAACGGGCAAGCCGACAAAGATAAACGCTGCGGCACGCTGCAAATCTTCCCGCAACGGCGCGCTGACCACATTAGAGAAGACTTCAAAAGCCGGCTTTCCGTCCAATTCAAAAAGAATATTTTTATGCGCCTTGGTGACAGTATATATGGGGCTAATGGGCTGGCATGCCTGGGTGACACTAATCGTATGGGTAAAATGGCCGGTGAGCAGCGCGCCGCTCACCGCGTCATTGCCGACCGTCTCCCCACATAGCTGGAAGGTCTCGCCCATGCTGCCGTCTTCTGACGCTCCGCCACCCACAAATGGGACATCCGGTACGCCTTCCTCTTCTATTCCCTGGGCTATGCCTTGGAAGAAGGCCTGGGAGTCAAAATTATAGGTATCCGGAAAGACCACGGCCAGATTCTCCTGGCCCAGATGTGGTTTCATGCTGGAGACGATCTCTTGGCCGACGGCATGCCCACGGCCTCGAAGCCGGGGCACGAAGAAACGTTGAGCCGACAGCGTATCCGAGCGCACGGTCAAAACAGCCACGCCCGGAGAGCGCTCGACTTCGCCGTCTGACGTGAGCACCCCGCCGGCACTGCAGCCGACAATATGATCTGCTTGCGTCATCTCTTGTGCGGTTCGCAGCAGACGGCCGTAAGCTGCGCCATGATGCGCGGTCGCAAAGACCACGACAAAGTCGGCCGTATCACTCCCCGCTCGGGTGAGGGCAGTGTGTACGGCTTCGCGCGTGGCCAGTTCCGTGTCCTGCTGTTTCGATAAGCCGACTCCAGCAGCTAGCATACGTGCTCCTTACAGCCGGTGAATCAGATCTACTCCGGCTTCTTGAGGATCTATTCTGGCTTCTTAAGGCCCAGGCGTTCGTAGTATTTTTTCGGGACTTTGTCCGGGTCTTTATAAATAATAAATGAGCAGTGTTCTTTTCCAAGCACGGCGGCCGGTTCAACCACCACAAACGGCTTACCGTTCTTTTCAATATCCACCAGCTCCATGGAAGGTTCATGTGCACAATAGACTGGAAAATTTTCCCGGCCATAGGTCATACGCTGCGGTTTCTCCACAGTATGAAACGCATTCGGGCCCTCATACTTTCCTTCCAGGACAAGCCGTCCGCCACTGCCACACGGACGCATCTGAATCACGACCTTTTCGTCATCTTCTTCAATATTCATGGGTTGTAGATGGCCGTGCAACCCGGCAATGAACATTTTGATCTTCTTGGGCAAGGCTTCAGGCTCTGAGGGCATCTTCTCCAGACTGGGCAGCCACCAGGCTTTGACCCCTTCGGTCATAATCTCTTCAAGTACCTCATCACCAAAACGACGTCCGACCTCGCTCAAAGTGGCGGTAGTCCAATTGCGATACAGGTCATGCATGCTGAGAAATTCATTATACATACGTTTGGCAATCTTTTTCGCCTTCTCTGTGTCACCGGCTTCTATGGCTTCGGTCAATCGATCAACCGTGCGTTTTTCCATTTGGCGAATTTCATCTTCAGAAAAAAAGCGTTCGCTCATGCGGCCCTCCTTATTCTTGTCGTTCTTGTCCGGGGTATATCCCAACTGCCTACCACATTGCAAAGCCATAGGGTCCTGGATACCGTACATCTCACCCGTACATCTCACCCGTACGTCCCACCCGTACACCCCATCCATCTCGCCAATAACAAAAGGAGATCGACGCATTGTGGACCGCAGAAAAGGAGAAAATCGACACTTTGCTCGGACGGCCAAGGTCAAGCTCTCTCCGATTAAAGAGATCGAGCTGGCAGCCAGTCGGATTCCCGGTGTAGTTTCTCTGGCCCAGGGCATCCCGAGCTTTGATACACCTGAGCCGATTAAGGCTTTTGTGCAACAAAAAATTGCAGAAGGTGCGTGCGCCAAATATTCGCTCACTCCAGGCCTGCCGCAACTGCGTGAATGCGTTGCAGAGTCTCTCCTACGCGAAGGCATGCACTACGATCCGGACCAGGAAATCATTATCTCCTGCGGGTCTATCGAAGCCATCGCCGCAACGCTGCTCACCCTGACACAACCGGGAGATGAGGTGATTCTTCCGTCTCCGAGTTATGCCTCTTATCAAGAGGTCGTCCGCATGGCAGGCTGCACCCCGCGGTTCGCCCCTTTGCTGGAAGAACACAATTTTGCGTTTGACGAGGAGGCGTTTGAACGGTGTCTGTCCACGCGTACCCGAGCCATCCTGTACTGTAATCCGAACAACCCCACCGGTACCGTATTCTCGCAGGCGGAAACCCGCGCACTTGTTGCCCTAGCCGAACGGCACGACCTCTACCTCATTAGTGATGAGGCGTACAAAGATTTTGTTTTCACCAAAGAGGCATATTTTAGTCCGGCCCAGATCGCAGATGTGCGGAATCGTGTTATCCGCATCTTCACCTTCTCGAAAGCGTACGGCATGACCGGCTGGCGCGTGGGCTATCTGCATTCTGCGGCACGCAATGTCCAAGAAATTCTTAAAGTGCACGACGCGCTGGTGACGTGTGCGCCCGTTGTCTCGCAGTACGCCGCGCTGGCGGCGCTGGAAGAAGGTCACGCGCACCTCATGGCGTTTCGACAGGCATTTAAGGCCCGCCGAGATCTGACCCTGACCCATCTCGACCGGCTGTCCCACGTGTTTGACTACCAGAAGCCGGAAGGTGCGTATTTTGTTTTTCCACGTATCAAAGACACTGTGGCCGGCGCACGGAATTCACACACGCTCGCGCGTGATATTCTCGAGAAAGCAAAAGTTGCCCTCGTTCCCGGTATTGCGTTTGGTCCAAGCGGAGAAGCCCATCTGCGCTTCAACTTTGGCCGCGAAGCGGATGACATCGAAACCGCCTTTGCCCGTCTGGCGGACTATTTTCGTCCCTCAGCTACCACGCGGGCTCACTCGGATCGAATCCACGCAGCTCGCACCGCTGTCCACGGTTCAGCGCCCGACCGTGAGTCTCCAGCTCCTCTTATCGCCTCTCATCCCTTTGCGCGGCACCGGTTGCGACGATGCGCTATCCTTGCTCTCCAAGCGCTGGCGCGCGTCTTTGTGTGGCGTAAAAAGCCACGTGTCATTGCCATTGCCGGCAGTCACGGCAAGACTGTGGTGAAACGCATAGTGGCCGAGTTGCTGGCCACGCGTTACCACGTCCAAACCAACCCACGCTCCTATAATACCGAGATAGGCTTGCCTCTCGCCGTGCTGAACATAGAATTAGGATCATTACGGTGGAGGAGCCTGATCCGGGCCTTTTGCCAGGCCGTGTGGACGGCATTTTTGAGTAAAGATGCGGTCGATATACTCGTGCTCGAATTTGGTACGCGGAGTCGGGGAGATATGCGCCAGCTCTTGCGAACCGTTGTGCCGGATATTGCTATTCTGACCACTCTGACCCCCAGCTATAGCAGCGACGTTGACTTGCTGCGGACACTCCAGGACGAAATGCAGGTCCTGTGTAAGACTGTGGGCTCTCGGTGCCATTTTCTCATTGATGGCGATGATCCGCTCCTACATGACGTCATTGCCTCTTTACCCACGGCTCCCATTCTTCTCCAACACTCAGCTTGGACGGAAAACGGCAACGGTATTCAGCTCCGGGGCCACACCCGGCAATATGCCGTCAGCCGTGAGGTGATAGGTGCGAGTGAACGGCTGTCCGTTCAAGCGGCTGTTGCGCTGGCCGAGAATTGGACGCCCCTCTCAGTCGAGGCTATCCACCGATTTCTCACGGAAAACGAGGGCGTGGGGTAATGCGAAATATTTTCCCACTTGCAATAGAGAGCCAACTCGTATTATGATTTTCAATATATGGACGACCCTCCATCTGATGATCAATGGCCTCAGTCTCCTTCGTGGTGCACCCTGACTAATCGGGAGGTATGAAGCGCACGCATGGAGAGTCCGACCCTCGGCCTATTAATTGCGCTCTTGTTGGTTTTGGCCAACGCATTTTTTGTCGCAGCAGAGTTCGCGATCGTTAAAGTCCGCGCCTCTCAAATCGAACTGCTCGTTCAAACTGGCAGCCGAACGGCCAAGATGGGTCAGCATCTCATTTCCCACCTGGATGCCTACCTATCCGCGACCCAGCTCGGGATTACGTTGGCCTCGCTTGGGTTGGGATGGATCGGGGAGCCGGTTGTAGCCAAACTCATCATCGGGACAATGCACTTGGCTGGGTTTGTACCGGACCCCGAGCTGGCACACCAGATCGCACTGCCCATTGCCTTTCTCTTTATAACATTTCTGCATATTGTCTTTGGCGAACTCGCACCAAAATCGCTGGCGATTCAACATCCTCAGTCCACAACGCTGGCCATTGCCTATCCGCTCTGGTTTTTTTCTCTCATTTTTTCCCCAGTTATTAGAGTCCTGAACTGGGCCGCCAACCAGGTGCTGCGTCTCTTTGGGGTTGAGTCTGCAGGCGAGTCTGCGCACTACCACTCTGGAGAAGAACTCCGATTTCTTCTCGAGCAGGGCCGTGAAGGCGGTACCATAGAAAAAGAGGAGCACGAACTCATCGAAAATGTCTTTGAGTTTGGTGAGACGGTGGTTCGGGAAATCATGGTTCCACGAACACATATCGCAGCCATAGACGTGACCGCGCCGCCGAGTGACTTGGTGAAGCTCTTGGTCGAAGGCGGGTATAGTCGCGTGCCGGTGTATGAGGGCTCACTCGACACCATCCTCGGCATTGTACATGCCAAGGATCTGCTTACCCTAATGGAACATCGTGACCTGATTATCCTGCGCGACCTTTTGCGACCTGTGTATTATGTGCCCGAAACGAAACCTATCGATGACTTGCTGCGTGAGTACCAGCACCGCAAGGTCCATATTGCGATTGTTGTTGATGAATTTGGCAGTACAGCCGGCCTGGTTACGATGGAAGACATCTTGGAGGAGCTGGTCGGCGAAATCCAGGATGAATACGATGCCGAACCGGACGATATTCATCAGGTGGACGAGCATACGTATGTTGTGAATGCTTCACTGTCAGTTGCAGATGTCAATGCTCGTGTTGCTGCATTCGAGCTTCCCGAGGGCAATGATTACACCAGCGTCAGCGGACTCATCAATAAATGGCTCGGCCGCATTCCGGAAGTCGATGAGACATTTGAATACGACTCCGTTCGCATGACGATCCTTAAAACCGACAGCCATCATGTTGTCCAGGTGAAAATAGAAAAACTTGCTGAGGTGCAACCTCCCCCAACCCCAACCACTCCAGAAGAGCCGTCATGACCGTCTCGCTGACATTGTATTCCCGGCCGGGCTGCTGCCTGTGTGAGGACATGAGAGCCGTTCTGGCTGAAGTCGAGCCTGACTTGCCTTTTGACCTTGAAGAAATCGACATCTCAACGCAGCCGGAACTAGAAGAACGATTTGGTCAAGAAATCCCAGTGCTTTTTGTCAATAGTCGTAAAGCATTTAAATATCGGGTGACATCCGGGGAACTGCGCCGGCGCCTGCGCCGCGAGCGTCTAAGCCGCAAGCGTCCGAGCCGCACCGGAACAGAGCCTGAGACGCATTCATGACGTAGCATATTGCATGACACAGCATATTGTCGTCTTCGTCACCGCCGGCTCCGAGGCCGAAGCCGAAACCATTGCCAAAGCTCTCGTCGAAGAACACCTGGCTGCATGCGTAAATATCGTAAGTCCGATCCGTTCGTTCTACCGCTAGCAAGGCCGCATTGCCGATGAGCGGGAATGGCTGCTGATGATCAAGACACAAGCGGATGTATTCGATGCGTTGGCCACACGCGTCCACGCGCTGCATTCCTACGAGGTGCCGGAGGTTATCGCCCTACCCATTCTGGCCGGGGCACAGAATTATCTAGACTGGATTCAGCAAGAGACGCGGGGAGAGGACTGACGAAATTTTCCGTCGATTTACCATTCAGCCCACCGATCGTCTTCTTCAACTATAACCGCGTAGATTCCAGTCTGAGCAAGAGCCCGGGCCTGCTGCTCCGCTTGGTGTCGTTCTGCAAATGGACCTAAGCGCACTTGGTAGTAACGAAAACGACTTGTTAAAAACGGACTAATATAGACTGGTCTGAAGCGCCTGGTGAGATATTGTTTGAACGTTGCCGCTTTGGCCGCATCGGTATACGAGCCAACTTGGACCGCGTACAACACCGAGAGCACTCGTGTCGGGGCGGAAATGACCTCCAGCCGTACGGTTACGACCCCTGGCCCGTAGACGCCAATACTTTTTGCGGCGCCTAAGGACAGGTCAATAATACGCCCTTCGACAAATGGACCACGGTCATTAATACGCACCTCAACGGCTTGTCCTGTTCGTAGATTCGTTACCATGGCACGAGTGCCGAGGGGCAAACTCCGGTGGGCGGCCGTCATGTCGTATTGGTTATAGATTTCCCCATTAGCCGTCAGCTTGCCATGAAACCCCGGCCCGTACCAGGAAGCCATTCCAGTTTGGACGAAGAGTGAAGCGGGTATAACCGGAGTTCTGCCAGGCTGCAGATTGAGATTATTGAGCGGATTGAGATTATTGAAACTCGTGAGCTCACTTTCGGACTGTAACGGATGCGCCCCAGGAGGGTGGCCAGGCGGAGCAAGCATCGTCCGAGAAACGGTCGCTGACCGTGTAGCATGACCACATCCCGCTAGAACAAAAATCAGGCTGCACAGCCCCCCCACCCACGCTCCTACCTGCATAGGCGAAGATTATAAAGAAAGGCGCTACCCGCAGCAATCTCTTCTCTGCTGTCGGCACTCATACGCCTTTTTCTTCTCAGTCTGCTCGTCTGTCCTCTACCTTCTGCCGCCTGCCTAAACGTATTCGGCCTTGCTTGTCCTCATCTCTCTTCCCGTATACCATACGGAGCCATGGCGGGCTTCAACACGCCTTTTCGCCAACTCAAAAAGACCCTTAAGCCGTATAAGGAGGTCCTCCCTCCCGCCAAACCGGCTGTGTCCGAGATTGCGCCTATCCAGAAGGAGAGGAGTGAGAACGATAAGGATCTCTTTCAACGCGAGATGCGAGATGTCACCCCTCTCAAGCACGATCCTCGGGTGAATAATCCCCCGCCTGCCGTGGTACGCCGCGCTCCCGGAGAGAGTGAGAGCGAGGCCATTGCTGAGCTATACGATCTAGTCACCGGGCGGAGCGACTTCGACATCACCGATACAGATGAATACGTTGAAGGGTGTATAGCAGGCACCGATACCCGTCTGGTCCGTAAATTGAGACAGGGAGAGTTTTCACGTCAGGCGGCATTGGACTTGCACGGCATGAAAGCAGACGAGGCCTACCCTGAAATTGAGCAGTTCCTGGCCCACGCTGCTCGTGCCGGTATACGCTGCGTGCTCGTCGTACACGGCCGCGGCAATAATTCTCCCGGCCACTTCCCTGTTCTTAAAGATAGACTCAAACAATGGCTCACACGCGGGAGGTTGGCTAAAATGGTGCTCGCGTTCTCATCTGCGCGCCCCCACGATGGGGGCCTTGGCGCGATGTATATCCTCCTCCGACGCAAACGGGGCCAGAAGAAACCCATCCTGATTCTGGAGGGGGCTAAAGGTGAGTGAGAAAATCCGGTCGGGGTCCAGCGCTTCCCCCTCTTCTCAACTTGCTTATATCGGATTAGACGGTCAGATCTTTGTCCGCCATTTCCCATCAGGTCAGAGTCGTCAACTCACCTGGAGTTGGAATGACCACGTTCCCTCGAACGCAGACTCGCAGCAATTGACCTATGCCTGGCCAACCTGGTCTCCAGACGGGAGGCAGCTGGCCTGCTTTGCTGTACGCGGCGAGACTGGCCAGGCTGGTGTGTATACGGTTTCCGCAGACGGGGTGGAATCGTGGGAGCGAGCAGGATTAGGGGATGGCATGCCCATCTACGGCAACTGGTCTCCACAGGCTGATGTGTTTACCGTCTTAGTTCAACGCGGAGAAGGGCAACTCTCGTTAGAAACCATAGTCCTAGCCCAGCCTGGCCATACCACCCCGCTGCTCAGTGGAGCGCCACTGTTTTGGTCTTGGTCTCCACAGGGCGGGCTTTTGGCCGCCCACGTTGGAGAAGATCAGAAGAACTCGGTGCCAGCGCGCATTGTCCTACTTGAGGCCTCAACTGGACAGATCGTGCGAGAGCTCTCTACTCGGCCGGGAACGTTTCGCGTTCCTGCCTGGTCGCCAAGTGGCGATTTGCTCGCGTTTGTGGAAAGAGATGCACACGGAACCGAAACCCTACGGCTCTTTGACGTCCGGAGTGGAGAGAGTGCCCCTATCAGTGTCGCCACAGGCATGACGACAGCCCTGTGGTCACCAGATGGGCGAACGCTCGCCTTTGGCAGTACTGCCCACCAGGGCTCGCTGCTGTTCCCCAGCCTGCGCCTTCTTGATCTGTCAACCGGACAGATCACCCCGTTACTCGAAACCTCGCTGGCCGGGTTCTTTTGGTCTCCGTACGGAGCCGACCTGTTTTACCTGAGCGTCGACATGCAGCAGAACCAGCTCAGATGGTATAGACTTGATCGGACGACTGGCGAAACGACGGAACTCGTCCGTTTCCTTCCCAGCCGAGAGCAGGCCCTGCTGTTTTCATTCTTTGATCAGTATGCCTACTCCCATCCACTACTAGCTCCTGATGGAAACACGTTGGCCTTCGCCGGCCACCTCCTTGAGACAGCAGGATCAGATCCAAGCGCACCACCTCACATCTATGCCCTGCCACTCACACCGCCCAGCACTCCACAGGCCATTGCGCCGGGTACTCTCGCGTGCTGGGATGTAGCGTCCCGTCCCTCATCAGAGGAGATAGACAGAAAAGAGCGCAGGCACTGAAGAAAATCATGCCAACAGCACAAATTCTCCCCTCAATTCTGTCTGCTGACTTTCGCTGTCTCGGACAACAGATTGCCGAAGTCGAACAGGCTGGGGCAGATCGTATCCATATAGACGTTATGGACGGCCGTTTTGTGCCCAACATCACCATAGGC
>CAUZQN010000033.1:0-10865 GCA_963581605.1 uncultured Binatia bacterium (SeqCode) | reverse complement strand
CGCATCTCACCCTGAAAAATTTCGGCCTCCCTGGCCTGACACTCCAAGGCGGACGGCATCTTATTTCGGAAGGTGCTGAGATGCTGAGATGCTGAGTAAAGATCCCACAATTGATTGGATCAAAAAAGCTCGGATTTCACAGCGTCTCATTGGCCCCTTCGCCTTTTCCCACGTCGGGCGCTCATATGACGGCTTTACCCTAGGTTGGACCAAAGGGCCGTATAATTTCACCCTGCACGGTTCACATCCTACCCAAGGCGGTTTTGATTTAGCCGGGAATAAAACCATGGGAGATATTGATCTCTTATACGCGGCGCTAAATCTCACCAGACCGTCCTTTGCCGAAACCAGCGATGCCCGTCTGTTTTACATTTGCTACGCGGATGGTCGCGGCTTACGACCTGCCGACAATCGGGCGTTCGATGTGCGCAACGCAGACCGCCGGCATCTTGCCATCAATACAGGTGGTGGGCATGTGGTTCACGTTATCCCCACGAGTGTGGGTCCCATCGACCTCTTGGGTTGGGGAGCCGTACAGGCGGGTGACTGGGGCCGCCAAAATCATCACGGTTGGGCGTTTGCAGCTGAAGCCGGTTGGCAACCTAATATGGCGTGGCTGCTGCCTTGGAAACCCTGGTTGCGCATTGGTTATAATCGGAGTTCAGGCGACGATGACCCCAGTGACGGCGATCACAATACGTTTTTTCAAATCCTGCCAACTACGCGTTTATATTCGTTCACCACATTCTACAACTTAATGAACAATGAAGACGCTTTCGTTCAGCTTATCCTACGTCCGATGCAGGGTCTGATCTGGCGGACTGATTTCCATGATATTCGTGTCACAGAAAAAACGATCTGTGGTACCAGGGAGCCGGGGCAACGCTTGAAGACAGGCAGCCCGGCTTTGGCTACGCCGGTCGGCCCACTTTTGGCAAGCGTGCTCTTTTTCAGATCATTGAGACCACCCTCAGTTACAATCTTAACAAACATATCAATATACAGCTCTTCTTTTCCCACATATTCGGGGACAGCATTATAGATCAGATCTTCTCCGGTAATGACGCCAACTTCGGGTATATTGAGGTGACACCGAAAATCTAATGTCCAGGGGTGTTGCCCGCTCTTTAGAAAAGGAAATAGCGCTGGGCCAAGGGAAGCGTTCGGGCAGGCTCGCACGTCAGCACCTCGCCGTCGGCCTTCACCACATACGTTTCCGGATTGACCTCTATATGCGGCATTAGCTGGTTATGCACCAGGTCCTTTTTCTGCACGCTCCGACAGCCCTGTACAGGCATGATCTGTTTTTGCAGGCCTAGCTGCTGGGCAATCCCACGGTCATAGGCCGCACGAGAGACGAAACTATACGAAAGCGTTGCCGGTGCGCGCCCGAAGTGTCCAAACATAGGCCGCCCAAATACCGGTTGCGGGGTCGGGATCGAAGCATTGGCATCACCCATTGCCGCCCAGGCGATGAAACCGCCTTTTAAAACGATGTCGGGTTTGACCCCAAAGAATGCGGGCTGCCAGAGCACCAGATCTGCTAGTTTCCCAACCTCAACCGAACCGACATGACTCGCAATCCCATGGGCTAATGCCGGGTTGATGGTATATTTTGCCACATAGCGTTTAACCCGAAAATTATCATTCTGGCCGCTTTCTTCTGAAAGTTGGCCGCGTTGGGCTCTCATTTTGTGAGCAGTCTGCCACGTCCGAATAATGACTTCTCCGACTCTACCCATGGCTTGCGAGTCAGATGCCATCATACTGAAAGCCCCAATATCGTGCAGGACATCCTCAGCCGCAATCGTCTCGGGTCGAATGCGGGACTCGGCAAAGGCCACGTCCTCAGGCACGTCCGGGTCGAGGTGGTGGCAGACCATGAGCATATCCAGATGCTCGTCTATTGTGTTGACGGTAAAGGGCCGGGTCGGATTTGTTGAAGACGGTAGTACATTCGGCAATCCACACACCTTGATGATGTCGGGCGCATGCCCGCCGCCGGCTCCTTCCGTATGGTAGGTGTGTATGGTGCGGCCTTTGAACGCGGCGATTGTATCCTCAACAAAGCCGGTCTCGTTCAGCGTGTCGGTGTGTATGGCGACCTGGACATCGTGTTCGTCTGCCACCGAGAGAGCGGTATCAATAGCCGCAGGAGTGGAGCCCCAGTCTTCATGCAACTTAAGGCCTACTGCGCCGGCTTCGATCTGCTCATGGAGTGCCTCAGGCCGAGAGGCGTTGCCCTTAGCCAGGAAGCCGAAATTGAGCGGGTAGTGTTCAATCGACTCCAGCATACGGGCGATATTCCACGCACCGGGCGTACACGTCGTGGCATTGGTACCGGTGGCCGGACCAGTGCCGCCGCCTATCATCGTCGTCACACCCGAGGCGAGCGCTTCCGTAATCTGCTGGGGGCAGATAAAATGGATATGTACATCCAGTCCGCCAGCAGTAAGAATCTTGCCTTCCCCTGCGAGAATTTCTGTGCCGGGTCCGATCACGAGTTCTGGGCAGACTCCGTCCATAAGCAATGGATTACCGGCCTTGCCGATACCGCAAATACGCCCATCTTTGACCCCGACATCGGCTTTGACTATACCCCAGTGATCAAGAATAACCGCGTTCGTAATAACGAGGTCGGGCGCACCCCGAGCAGATGTCTGGATAGGCGATTGGCCCATCCCGTCGCGTATCACCTTGCCCCCACCGAACTTGACTTCATCTCCGTATACGGTGTGATCCTGCTCAATCTCGATGATCAACTCGGTGTCAGCCAACCGGAGCCGATCGCCCGTCGTCGGGCCAAACATCTCAGCATAATGGCGTCGTTCAATTGTCCGACTCATACGTCCTCCTTACCGAATAGGCTGATGCACGCTGACAAGCTTTGTCCCATCCGGAAATGTCGCTTCCACCTGGACTAGATCAATCATCTCCGGAATGCCGTCCATCACATCTTCACGCGTCAGAATGGTGGCACCGTACGACATCAAGTCTGCAACGGATTGGCCGTCCCGCGCTCCTTCGAGAATCGCACTGGTGATCAGGGCCGTAGCTTCAGGATAGTTGAGCTTGAGACCACGAGCCCGTCGTTCACGCGCCAACTGGGCAGCAACATAGATCAGCAATTTTTCTTGCTCACGTGGGGTGAGGTTCATGACCCTGCTCCTTCACTTCTCGACCACAAATGGTCATACTACAAATGGTTATACAGCAGTCATACAGATAAATGTCTGCGCACCACGTCATCATTCAAATCCGCAATGGCCCCGGCGACAACGATAGATCCTTTTTCCATGACCGCAAACGCATCAGCCAAACGTCGGGCAAAGGGGAGTTTCTGCTCGACCAGTAAAATAGTGAGATTCTCTTCTCGATTCAGCCGGAGGAGAATATTCCCGATTTCGTGCACAATGTTGGGCTGTATGCCTTCCGTTGGCTCGTCGAGAATCAGCAGCTTAGGATCAATCACCAAGGCGCGGGCGATGGCAAGCTGCTGTTGCTGCCCACCAGACAGGTCTCCACCCCGACGGCCTAACATCTGCTGTAGGGCCGGAAAAAAATGAAAGACGGACTCCGGGATAGCCCATACATTATCCCGACGAGCCAGCAGGCCGAGGCGCAAATTCTCCTCCACCGTCAGTTGAGGAAAGATCTCTCGTCCCTGCGGGACATAGCCTATACCCAGGCGCGGACGCAGCTCGGCGGGACGATGGCCTAATTCACTGTCCTCGAACCGGAGGCTGCCTGACGTGATGGGCAACGTGCCCATAATCGTTTTGAGCAGCGTCGTCTTACCCACCCCATTGCGGCCCATGAGGCAGGTGCAGGATCCCGTCGGGACTGTCAACTCAACATCCCATAAGATATGACTCTCTCCGTACGCTTGGTTGAGTCCACGAATTTCGATCATTGCCGCCCTTGCCCCCAGCCCAGGTTCCTAAGTTCCTAAATACACCTCAATCACCCGCGGGTCATTCTGCACAGCCTCCATCGTACCTTCGGCCAGGACACGCCCCTCGTGGAGTACCGTCACCTGACGGGCCAGGCTCCGCACAAACTCCATGTCGTGCTCGACCACCACCACGGTCCGTTTGCCCGCAAGCGACACAAGCAGTTCGGCCGTACGCTCGGTCTCGTGGCGGGTCATCCCGGCGACCGGCTCGTCGACTAACAGCAGCTGGGGATCTTGCATCAACAGCATGCCGATTTCTAACCATTGTTTTTGCCCGTGGGATAATAACCCTGCCCGGGTATGCAGCTGCCCTATGAGACCAATAGTTTCTGCCATGGCTTCAATCCGGGTGCGTTGTTCGCCCGTCAGTCGGGCGATAAGACTCTGCCACACACCCTTATCGGCCTGCATCGCCAACTCCAGGTTCTCAAACACGCTATGTCCCTGAAATACCGTCGGTCGCTGAAACTTACGGCCAATTCCGGCCAAGGCGATTTCGTACTCTGACAGCTGGGTGAGATCGACCACATTCCCGAAAAACACCGTGCCCGTATCCGGCCGAGTTTTCCCGGTAATCACGTCCATGAGCGTGGTTTTTCCAGCCCCGTTCGGACCAATCAAGCAGCGCAGCTCGCCGGTGTTCAGGTAAAAATTTAGGCCATCGAGGGCCTTGAAGCCGTCAAAACTGACAGTGAGATTTTCGATATAGAGGATAACGCCGTGACTCGTATCGATCTCGCCGGGCCGGGCAACATGCGCCAAGGCCGGATTGCCGCCCTGACCGGGGCCTTCTTCTCTGACATGCGCAGTCATGACTGCGCCCGGGATTTAGCTGACTCGGCATTGGTCGGCAGGAGGCCGACAATGCCACGCGGCAGGAACAGGGTGACAGCGATGAACAAGACGCCCAGAATATACAGCCACAGATCTGGAAACGCAGTCGTACACCAACTCTTCAGCCCATTCACTAAAAACGCACCGACAAGCGCCCCGGACAGGGTTCCTCGCCCGCCCACTGCCACCCAGATAGCCATCTCAATAGAGTTCGAGGGCTGCATTTCGCTCGGATTAATAATACCGACCTGAGGCGCATATAAGGCCCCCGCAAGACCACACATGACGGCCGACAGCGTCCATAAAAACAGTTTATAACTGTGCGGATTGTAGCCGCAGAACATGAGGCGACTCTCGGCGTCGCGCACGGCGGTCACGACACGGCCGAGCTTCGAGACCACCAGATAGCGACACAGCAGATAGGCGCCCAATAAAACCACGACCGAGACCATATACAGACCGAGCTTGGTCGACTGCGCCTGCAGTGATAAACCTAGAATGCGCTTAAAGTCGGTCAGGCCATTATTCCCGCCAAAGCCGGTATTATTCCGGAAAAAGAGCAGCATCAGGGCATACGTCATGGTCTGGGTAATAATGGAAAAATATACCCCTCGGATGCGGGAACGAAACGCAAAATAGCCGAAGATATAGGCCAGGAATCCGGGCACGAAAAGCGCCATCAGCAGCGCAAATCCAAAGTTACTGAACCCGTACCAGAACCACGGCAGTTCCTTCCAATCGAGAAACACCATAAAGTCCGGGAGCGCACTCCGGTAGACGCCCTCTGTCCCAATCGCCCGCATCAGATACATGCCCATGGGGTAGCCGCCCAAGGCAAAGAATACGCCATGCCCCAAGCTCAGGATGCCGGCGTAACCCCAGATCAGGTCAACGGCCAAGGCCACCAGCGCATAACACAGAAATTTTCCGAACAGCGGAATGAAATAATCAGGAAGATGCAAGCCAGACTCAGCGGGCAGCTGGTTGAGGACGGGCACCAGTATGAGCGTGATTGCGGTCAGTGCCGCTATGAGGATCCACTCCCGACGGGTATGGAGGCGCGGTCTCTCGGAATCCGTCGACTCCTCGGCCGTCGTTTGCTGCGATGTAGGCGGCACAAGGAGTGGAGTTGGGCTTTCAGTGGACGAGGCGTTCGGCACATCCTTACCCTTCGGCCATGCGGCCCTTGAGCGCGAAAAGCCCTTGCGGACGACGCTGGATGAATAACACCACAAAAATGAGGACACCGATCTTGCCCAACACGGCTCCCGAAATCGGCTCGAGCAGCTTATTCACCAGTCCGAGTCCCAGCGCCCCAACGACGGTACCAACAATACTGCCTACCCCACCAAGCACCACCACCATAAACGAATCGACGATATACAAGCGCCCCAGTTCGGGGCCGACGTTGCCGATCTGGGACAAAGCCACACCACCCAGACCCGCAATACCCGAACCTAATCCAAAGGTCCACATATCCACGCGTGCAGCCGAGATCCCCATGCATGCCGCCATAGGCCGATTCTGTGTCACCGCCCGGACTTGTAAGCCGAGGCGCGTCCACTGCAGGATGATCCACACCAGTCCAACCACCAGCGCCACAAAAACGATAATGGCTATCCGGCTATACGGCAGGACAACGCCATACAGCACCTCTATTCCGCCGGACAGCCAGGCCGGGTTGGCCACCTGAACATTCTGTGCCCCAAACAGCAGACGGACAGTCTGAATAAGGACGAGACTAATCCCCCACGTGGCCAACAGGGTTTCCAGTGGGCGTCCGTATAAGAAACGAATAATCCCGCGCTCCAAGATCATGCCTACCAGCAGGCACACGCCAAATGCGGCCGGAATAGCAACCACCAGATACCAATCAAAAAAATTCGGCAGACTCTCCAGGAAGAAACCCTGGACGACATAGGTTGCATACGCGCCGAGCATCAACATCTCGCCATGCGCCATATTGATCACTCCCATCAAACCGAAAGTGATGCCAAGACCCAGCGCGGCGAGCAGCAATACGCTGCCAAGACTCATCCCGTAGAACACATTCCCTGCGGTATTGATGAGAAACTGGGTGCGCTCAAAACTCTCCAACGCATTCCCAGCCGCTTCACGAACCGCTGCCTCAGCCTCGACGAACGAGCCATCCTCATTTTTTGCAAGCAGCGCCTCCAGTTGCGATTTGAGGCCGAGATTGCCCGAGTCGCGTATCATCGCTATCGCAGCCAAGCGTTCTTGTGCATCCTCACTCTGCAGTTGCATTTGGGCTAACCCAACCGCTAGGGCGTTACGAACAGCCGGATCGTTTTCCTTGTCAAATGCTATACGCAGATCCGCCAGCAGTGTGGGCCGGGGCTGTTTGTTTAATTCCTGGGCTGCAGCCAGGCGAACGCCGGCATGCGACGAGTGCAATTGGAGCTGCGCAATCACCACCCGCAGCGAACGTCGCACGACATTATTGATGCGCGGAGTACGCAACTGACCGACATCAACAGCAACCGGCCCTCCACCCAACGCCGGAGAGAATGTATCTCCAGCCTCGCTACTAATATAGATGTGGCCTGTCTCGTCCACCCGCAAACGTCGGTCGCGCAAGGCTTCGAGCGCGGGCAACGCAGCTGGATCATTCAGCGTACCGAGCGCGACGACGGCTTGCTTAATATCGCTCCGCCGCTTTGCCCCTAATCCGGCCAGCGCAGATTGCAGATCAGACGCACCAGCCGGCGCCATCCACATACCAAGTGCCGCGCCCAGGATGAATCCTAAGGCCCATCGCCAAGGTAAAATTTCTACGATCATCTGCATACCGGCAACGACAAGGGCCCGTTAATCCACGTATGAGATCAACGGGCCCATCTCTCTCCAAATCGACCGGGTCTAAATTCGGTAGGCTAGAATCTGGGCTCGGTACAATTACCGCACACCCAGGGGTACGTCCAGTCAGCCACCTTCTTGGCACTATCTGGAATAAAAGGGCTCCACGCTTGAGCACGGACGGGTCCCTCGGTATTCCAGACGATGTCGAACTGACCATCTGCCTGTACCTCGGCAATTAAGACCGGCTTGTGCAGGTGATGGTTCTTGGCGTCCATCGTAATATCAAAACCGGACGGGGCACGAACGACCTGACCCCCGACTGCCTGGCGGACTGCATCGACGTCCGTCGTTCCCGCCTGTTCCACTGCCTGGGCCCACATCTTGATACCGATATAGGTCGCCTCCATCGGGTCATTTGTCACACGTTTGGCTCCACCAGGGAGGTTGTGTTTCTTGACATACGCGTTCCACTTCGCCACGAACTCTTTATTTTCCGGCGTATCCACCGACATGAAGTAGTTCCATGCAGCCAGGTGACCGACCAGCGGCTTGGTATCAATCCCCCGCAACTCTTCTTCGCCGACCGAAAAGGCAATAACGGGAATGTCCTCTGCCTTCAGCCCCTGGTTGGCAAGTTCTTTGTAGAACGGCACATTCGAGTCGCCGTTGATGGTCGAAACCACCGCCGTCGGCTTGCCCGCAGCGAACTTCTTAATATCCGCCACAATGGTCTGGTAGTCGCTATGACCAAAGGGGGTGTACAGCTCCATAATGTCTTTTTTCGCTACCCCTTTAGACTCCAGAAAATAGTTGAGAATTTTATTGGTGGTGCGTGGATAGACATAGTCGGTTCCCAGCAGCACAAACCGTTCGGCCCCCCCACCGTCTTCGCTCATTAAATACTCAACCGCGGGAATGGCTTGCTGGTTTGGGGCGGCACCGGTGTAGAAGACGTTGTACGAGGACTCCTCACCTTCATACTGGACCGGGTAGAAGAGCAGGCCGTTCAGCTCTTCAAACACCGGCAAGACAGATTTTCGTGACACTGAGGTCCAGCAGCCAAACACGACCGCGACCTTCTCCTGTTGAATCAGTCCCCGAGCCTTCTCAGCAAACAACGGCCAGTCTGAGGCCGGGTCTACAACAACAGGCTCGATCTTGCGGCCCAGCAGCCCGCCATTGTCGTTGATCTCTTCAATCGTCATTAACGCCACGTCTTTCAGCGAGGTTTCACTAATCGCCATGGTCCCGCTGAGCGAGTGCAGAATGCCGACTTTGATCGGGTCGGCTGCCCGGACGGCGGCTGCCGCGGTCAAGGCGTAGATAAGGGTTCCAAGTACGATGGCGGCACTCCGCGAATGGGTGCGCCATAAAGAACCGAAAAAGCTCGGGGTATACAAACCTGCTCCCATCTTCTTTTTCCTCCTCTGTTTTTTGCTTTTAGAATAAAACTTGGGTCTGGATGCGAAGGCGATTCGTGCTCGTGCTATTACCGGAGAACGGATCGCCGTCCAGGTAGCTGTAGTCCACCTGCAGTTTGACATTGTGGCCAAATAGATAGTAGTTGAAGCCGGCCATATACTCGCGCACGTCACCACCGGTGCGGGGGTTATTGGCAAACTGAAAATCTACGCCGGATACCCGACCGGCCAGCTCTAAGTTTTCAGTGATGTAATAGCCGATCTGACCGTAATAGCCCCAGTCATGGCCGATCGCACTAATGGCTTCATAATTATTCCTGCGAAAATACCCAGCGGCCTGCAGGCTTAAGCCCAGATAGCGAAATCCGCCGTCTATGGTGACATTGGTCGTTCGGTCACCAGGCATCACGTTCTGAAAGCGCGATCCCTCGTCAACCGGATTGAAGGCCGCCGCGATTCCAATCGACAGCTGCGGTGTTGAGGCTGGGGTCGGTGAGCTTTCCAGATAGCCATACGAGTCGAGTATGTCGTATTCTAAGCGGCCCTGCCAAGCGACCTCTGCTCCGGCATTCTGCTGTCCCCCAGCATCCAGCGCACGAATACTGTTGGTCACCACGCCGTGGTAGGACAGACGGCCAACTTTTCCGCTGATATTCGTTCCAACCGCCCGTTGCAGGTTGAACGCGTAGTCGGCTTCAGACAGATCAGTGAAAAGCAAATTACCCGGGTGAGTATAGAATTGGCGACTATAGGGCAGGATGAAACGCCCCGCTTGCACATTCAGGTACTGGGAGTAACTGTACTGCATCCACCAGTCGAGCATGGTTGCGCGGTTGTTATTCCCGAATGTAGTTCCTTCATACTGAAAGAAATATTTCACCTTGGGATCAAATACATTGCCCGAGAACGCTAACCGGCCGAGGGCAAGGTCGAAGTTATTTCGACTTTTCCCTTCATCCGGGGCCGTCAACGTATATCTGGCCTGAATGAACCCGTTGATGTTCAGCGAGAACCGGTCATCTTTACTACGTATGAAGAAGCCGTTGTCATACACGTCTTCCGCCGCAAAGCCTTTTTTTCGTGTCCCGGCAGCGTAACCGAAATCTACCCCTTCTTCGTCTCGCTCTATTTCTTTGGATTCGAGCTCGATCATGCGACTCTCCAACGCCTGCATGACCTTGTGCTGCTCGGCGAGCAGCTGGCGCAGCTCGCCGAGCTCATCTCCAGATGCCAGCACGGGGGTAGTCGGGGCGCTGACAAAACCTCCGAAAGCAAGACACATCCCTGCGATGAGGGTTATTCCTCTTCTTTCTCTCATAAAACCTTTCACTCCTTTCTCTCCACTGGAAACGAGGCGCTTCGGGAAATAGAAAGAGCAAAAGGGGGGCCAACAGCAAATAAGAATGAAAAATGAGAGTGATTTTTGCCACAGGTCAGAAACAAATACTCCAAGATAAATGGATAAGTGCAGCCTTATCAGCATGCCAGACACATTTCACAGTCGTGTTTTGTTTTTCAATATGCACGCAGATGACGCTTCACTTGGCTCTCCCCATCAGCAATCTGCTTTGTTTCAGCGCAGGATGCTGATTTTCAGGCTTATAATTTCAGCACCGCCATATAACAAATCGTACTCCACTCCCCTTTTCCGCCTCATAGCAGGGCAGGCAGGATTCTTGCGTTGGGAGCGTCTACATGGCAAATAGAACAAGTGCTTGCCAGAGGTAAGAGGCAAGAGAGGAGTCCGATGTCTTCGGAGAACACAACACATACGCTAATACCGGGAGAGATACTCCCGGCAGAAGGTTCGCTCACTTTGAACGCCGGACGCCCAA
>CAUZQN010000032.1:0-10892 GCA_963581605.1 uncultured Binatia bacterium (SeqCode) | reverse complement strand
GCAATTGATCGATAGCGCGTTTATACCACTGTTCGACCTCGGCTTGTGGTAAGCCTTGGACTGCCTCGCGCAGAGACAGATCACCAATATCTTCGAGCAGGAGAAAACCATCCTGTTGGCCATCAACGTAGAGCTGCGGAACGCGGACGCCGAGCGGTTCAAGAAAATAATGCAGATTGAGATAAGGCAGCTCTTTCAGTGGCTCGTTAAAAACGGCAAGCTCGTCAGAAGACAACGCCAATCCGCTGCCGGCAAGAACCATGACCACGGCTGAACTGGCTGCATTTGGACTATCGATACTGAAGTGCAAACGGACATAGCTCCGACTCGAAGCATCTCCGGCTAAGGGATCGAGGCGGGCAATCTGAGTCCCTTTCCCCCACTTCTCAGCAACGGCTGAATCCAGCGCTCGGCGCAGTTTAGTATCCATACTGACGAGGTAGCAATCGAACCGTTGCTTGTCAAAGTTGGTCAAAATTTGTCCAAACCGGACAGACACATTGCAAAGCCTACTCGTCCATGATGAGCATGTTGAGAAGATGAGAAGAGGAGAGGATGAGAAGAGGAGAAGAAAAAATGGAATCCGACCTGAATATAACAGCATTATCGCACGGCGAGCTGGTAACGTTCGTCTATCGGCTTCGACAGCAATTGGAAGAACACGATCAGGAAATCGCTAGGCTGAAGCAGCAGCTTTCGGAAGAGCAGTCCCAAGATGTTCAGGATACTCAGGATGTAGCTGAGACGGCTGGAAACGAAGAAGCGATTCCTGCAGAAGATGCGCAGCAGCCCGGCAGCCGAGAAGACTTACTGTCTCGGCTGGAAAAAATATATCCAGGATGGGAGTAACAACGAGATTCCCTCTCCTGCATCAGATCAACTGAACAGTCTCAGAAATCGCCCCGTTTGATCCGATGGAATAAATCCCTGGTATTGTCATCAAGAACAATACTTTCCATGATCGCGCCTATAGTCGCCTCAGTATCAAAATAGGCAAACTGAACGCCTGGGTCGTCTCCGATCCGGCCACTTTGGATTCGTGGAAAGCCATTGGCCTCAAAGTCGGCAACTACTTGGTCGTGGTCCTGGACAATGAAACCCAGATGATGCAGCCCTTCGCCGCGTTTCTCAAGAAATTCTTTATAAATACTGCTGCCCGAGAGATGCTGAATGAGCTCGATCTGAGAATCCCCGGCATAACCGATTGAGATGTCCATGTGAAAATCGCCCGGTTCGCCCCGGTAGAATGCCTCATGGACTTCGACATCGTTAAATCGAAAGAAGCGTGGAGCTCCCATTTTTTCAGAGAAAAATCTCTCTGCTGCTTTAAGGTCTTTCACTACAAAGGCAATCTGATGATGCCCGGCTGCGATATAAGCAAAGGGCGTTGCCGCCATGGTTGTTCCTCCTGTAGATCTGTACTCTCTTGGGTTATTTATGAAGCCAAGCGGCGGCAACTGCAAGGCCGCACGTTGTTTGGGTGTCACTCTTTACCCCCAGATTTGAAGCGGTTAAGCTAGGGCCGTGGAGGAGAGAGGAATGGATTTTAACTTCACCCCGGAAGAAGAAGCCTTTCGTCAGGAGCTACACTCATGGTTGCAAAATAATCTGCCCGAAGGCTACGATCCGAAGCATTTTGACGATATTGACGCGGACGCGCGCTTTGAGTACCAACGCACCTGGCAGCAGACGGCCTGCAAAGACCGTTGGGTGGGCATACACTGGCCTGAGGAATACGGTGGACGCGGGGCCAGCCTGATGGAAATGTTTATCTTCAATCAGGAGATGCACAAGGCCCACGCGCCGCGTTTTGCCAACACCCTGGGTCTCCTGATGTCCGGTCCAACTCTGATTCATTGGGGAACTGAGGAGCAGAAGCAACGCCATCTGCCCCGGATTCTTTCTGGCAGCGAAATTTGGTGTGAAGGCTTATCCGAGCCCGGTGCCGGTTCCGATTTGGCCTCGATGCAAATGCGGGCGGTGGAAGAGGGTGATTATTTTGTGCTGAACGGCCAGAAGGTCTGGACCAGTTTTGCCCACCGCGCGGACTTTATCCAGCTCTTTGTCCGCACCGATCCGGATGCCCCCAAACACCGTGGGATTAGTTGTCTGGCTGTGGATATGAAAACTCCGGGCATTACGGTTCGACCGCTGGTCCAGATTACGGGCGATTCCGAGTTTAACGAGATTTTTTTTGAGGATGTCCGCGTACCGAAAACCAATCTGATTGGGCCCAAGAACGAGGGCTGGAAGGTCCTGGTGACCACGTTGATGCACGAACGGGCCGGCATTGGGTCAGAGCTGCCGGTACATCGGCAGCTTGCTGAGCTGCTCAAGGTGTGTAAGACGGTTGAAATTCATGGCAGACCAGCCAGCGAAGATCCTGCCGTACGTCAGAAACTGGCTCAGTTTTCCATTGAATGTAAAGCCATCACGTACAATATGTTCCGCAGTTTTAGTAAGCGGCTCAAAGGCAATCCGCCCGGACCAGAGGGGTCGGTCAATAAGTTATTAGGCTCTGAGTTGAATATGCGCCTGGCCATGTTTGCAACCGAACTGCTGGGTCCATACGCGCAACTCACCCAAGGCTCCCCGCATACTATTGACAACGGCCGCTGGCCACGTGCTGCTCTGTGGTATCGCTTGCTGACGATCGGTGGTGGTACATCGGAGATCCAGAAGAATATTTTGGGAGATCGAGTGCTTGGACTTCCAAAAGGATAGGGCTGAAGACGGGCACGGCCTGCCGTGCCCACATCACATAAGGAGGCATCACAATGGGTAAACTTGACGGAAAAGTAGCAGTGGTCACTGGGTCGGGCCGAGGGATAGGCCGAGGGATAGTCCGGCTTATGGTCAAAGAAGGCGCGAAGGTGGTGGTGAATGACCTGGGCGGGAGTGTGGACGGCGAAGGTGGAGACAAAACCCCAGCACAGCAAGTGGTTGAAGAAATTCAGACTGCGGGTGGTGAGGCCGTTGCCAGCACGGACAATATTGCGACCGTCCAAGGCGGAGAAAAGCTGATTCAGACTGCGGTCGATTCGTTTGGCAAACTCGATATTTTGGTGAACTGTGCCGGCATCCTACGCGATCGCATGATCTTCAACATGACCGAAGCAGAATGGGATGCAGTGATCGCGGTTCATTTGAAGGGCCATTACTGTACGATCCGGCCAGCTTCTGCAGTCATGCGGCGTCAAAAGAGCGGCCGGATTATTAACTTCTCTTCCGGGTCGGCACTTGGCGCGCCAGGTCAGCCCAACTACGCTGCGGCAAAGGCAGGTATCCTCGGACTGACATATAGCAGCGCCAACGCCTTGGCAAAGTATAATATTACCTGTAACGCGATCCTGCCCGGTGCTGCGACGCGTATGACCGATACCATTCCAGCCAATTTCGCTCAGGGCATGGGCTTGTCGGAGAGCGGTGACTCCGCGCAGGGCAGCCCGCTCGATCCCGCTAATGTCGCACCGATTGTTATTTTTCTGGCCAGCGACGAAGCCCAGGAGGTGAATGGGCAAGCCTTTGGGGCAAGTGGGTATCGTATCTCCTTATACACTCACCTTGTCCCTGAAAAGACGATTTATAGCCAGGGGCCGTGGGATCTTGACCATTTATTTAAGGTCTTTAAGGGGACGCTAGGCTCAAACCTTAAACCGCCTCGTATGGTCTAACGCCCGAGACTCGACTCCCCAGGGTAATATGCTATGCTGAACATCGCCTTAGGCACCATCCCTAGGAAATAGCCTGGGCTGGCCGCTGTCGCGGCGTTTGTGGAACGGCACTTTCTAAACGGCACGAGGATCAAAACTTCCTATCCTCGTGCCGCTTTGTTACTAGGAGCGAGAAGAATGAGAACCTCCCTCAGTCCCAAACGAAGTATACTGACGCTCATCGTGTCTGGCTTGTGTCTCACGGCCGCAACAATCGCCAATGCCGAGGAATTCGAGGTTGCTCAGGGAAGAAAAGTTTTTCTTGAGTATACGGTGATGCTTGAAGATAAGAGCATTTTCGATTCGAATGTTGGCAAGGAACCCATGGTGTATGTCCACGGGTCTGACGAGAAAGTGCCATTGTTCGCAAAGCATCTGGTGGGCCTCAAGGCCGATGAGACTAAGAAATTTGAGGTGTCGCCGGAAGAAGCATACGGAGCCTTAAACCCAGAGAAGGTTATTGAAGTCCCCAAAGAAAATATTCCTGAGGAGAGGTGGAAAACCGGGGCCAAACTCAAGGGACAAGGACCAAAGGGGCAGCCGCTCTACGCGCAAGTTGTCGAGGTCAAGGATAAAACAATTGTGATCGACACGAACCACCCCTTGGCAGGAAAAAAATTGTTCTTCGATGTGAAGATATTAAAAGTTGAGACCGGGGAACCGCAAAAGACCCAGTTGCCTGATGCTGCGGCAGGGACGAAGTCCAAAAAGTAGTCTCTTTCTTAATCTCTATATGCCCTACATGCTCTATATGGAGAGAAGCGGTGGCCACACTTTTTGTAGAAGGTCGTCGGCCGTTTAATTTCGCGCATGTCCTCACCAGTGTCCGGCTTATCCTGACACCTGTGTTCCTGCTGGCGATTGAATGCAGTATGCAACAGCCGAGTGCGCTGCGCGTCGGATATGTCGCTGCACTTTTTCTCATCATCTGTGCCAGTGACTACTACGATGGACCAATCGCCCGCGCTCTCAGCCTCAGCTCCGACTGGGGAAAAATGCTCGATAATTTAGCGGACATTACGTTCCTGCTCGTAACCCTGACCTATCTGACCTATAGCGGGATCGTGCCCTGGTGGATTCCTTGTGCGGTTGGCTGCGCGTTTGGGCAATACGCCCTGGACTCGTGGTGGCTGTCTGGTCGGGAGACGCAGCTGACCCTGGTATCGAATCCCATTGGTCACTGGGCCGGGGTGCTGAACTATATCGGTACTGGGGTGATGGCGCTGCACGCTGCGCTTGAACAGCAACTCCTCCCCTTCCCAGTCGATCAAGCGCTGCTCGTCTCGTGGGGCGGCTATCTGATCCTGGCTATGGCTGTACGCCTACGATTCTTCTTGCAAGCGCGACAGGCTATTCGAGAATAGCCTTGTAGGGGCGAGGTCACCTCGCCCAGTGTGCTACCCAGAAGGTGAGGTGTCCGAATCGGTGACCTCGACCTGGTGTGGCGCCGCGTCTCCCGCACGGCGGATATCGGCAAAACTGACCCCGGCAATCGGCAGGGCAAACAGCCCTTGGGCAACGAGGGTGAGAAATTGTACCGCGTTGAGGACCAGGCCATACGCCAGGCCGTCGACCTCGCTGATCCCGTAGAGGCCCAGGGCTAACTGACAGGCGTATTGATACGGCCCGATCATGCCCGGCAGATTAGGCAGCGCCGTCCCAAAGCTGATAAAGACAAAAATCATCAGCGCCGCGCTAAACGGGGCCTGTAGGTCAAAGGCCCGGATCATGATGTAGCTTGAGAGAATAGGCAGGAACCACATGGCGAGCGAGACCAGAAAAACGGCCAAGAGCAAACCAGGGTTTGGAATCACCCGCATGCCGTCTGCAACTGCGGCCAAGACGCCTTTGAGGCGGCTGCCAAAACGCTGCGGTAGAATTCTCAGCACCCAGCGTTCGACAAATGCCTCACCACGCCACCAAAAAAGCAGGACTAGCGTCACTAAAATCGTTGCGATCATGGCGGGAAAGATGGCGAGCTGACGCACCCAGAGGGGCAGGCTGTCTATCATCAACAGCCCCACCAGGAGATAGAAAACGATGGCAACCGAATCCATTGTTTTCTCGACGACAATATTGCCTACCACATTAGAGAAGGACACACTCGAGCGGCGCGATAGGAGCCAAGGACGGACGACCTCGCCTAGGCGGACGGGTAAAAGATTGATGGCCATATACGCCACCGCCGTGACGACCCACAGCCGGCCAACGGGAATGTGTTCGAGCGGACGGAGTTCTAGCTGCCAGCGCCAGGCGCGAAATAACATGATGAGTAGGCTGAGACCAATGGCGACAAGCAGCCAGGACGCGTCGATGCGCCGCAGCGCTGCCCCGAGCTCATCGAGCTGAACGTTGCGAAAAGCGAGATAGAGAAAACCACCGCTCACCACTAAGCTGAGCGTGATATGAAGCAAACGGCGAGTCTTGGACGTATCTTGTGCCATACCAACTCCTTCGCTGCTGCATGAATACCATGCTTCGCCTGTATGGTCAGGACCTCTTTCATCACATTTGGTATCTTCTGCTACGGCAGGAAAAGAGTCCTCTGGGTTTGTGATAGTCGAACGCATTGATTTTGTATAAGATCGTACTCTTCGCACCCTCTATTGCCTTGGGGAAGATGCGGATGGAGAGTGCGTTTGGCGAAAGGAAACATACGAATGAGCCGAGAGCAAAACCTTGCCGTTGCCCAGTCGGTGACGCTGAAACCGATCGAAGAGATTGCCGCGCGTTTAGGGCTGCCGTCAGAACATCTTGAGTCGTACGGGCGGGTCAAGGCAAAGATTGCGCTCGCTGCGTTATCTTCAGCTCCTGCTCAACAGCAGGGAAAACTGATTCTGGTATCGGCGATTAATCCCACTCCGGCAGGCGAGGGCAAAACAACGACGACTATTGGATTGGGGCAAGCGCTTACTCGACTCGGGAAGAAGGCGGCGGTTGCCATTCGTGAACCCTCGATGGGACCGGTGTTTGGTGTCAAAGGCGGTGGCTGCGGGGGCGGTCGTTCACAGGTTTTGCCCATGGAGGATATCAACCTCCATTTTACCGGAGATATTCACGCGGTGAGTTCCGCCCACAACCTGCTGTCTGCCATGATGGATGCGGCGCTGTTTCACCGGACTGTTGATCTGGATGTACGCCAGATTCGCTGGCGACGTGTCATGGATATGAACGACCGCGCGTTGCGCCAAATTGTGATGGGCCTGGGTGGGCGGCTGATGGGTATTCCCCGAGAAGAGGGCTTTGATATCACGGCTGCGTCCGAGGTCATGGCTATTCTTGCCCTGACCAGCGGGCCAAAAGATCTCATCCAGCGTTTGTCACGAATTGTGATTGGATACTCATCTCACGGCGAAGCGGTCACGGCGGATCAGGTCCAGGCCCCACACGCGATGGCCATTATCTTAAAAGATGCGCTCAAACCCAACTTGGTACAGACGGTGGAGGGTGTTCCCGCGTTTATCCACGGCGGCCCTTTCGGCAATATCGCGCATGGGTGCAGTAGTATCCTGGCCACACGGCTGGCGCTTCAGTATGCCGACTATGTGGTGACGGAAGCAGGCTTTGGTTTTGATCTGGGTGGCGAGAAATTCTTTAATATCAAATGTCGTGAGTCCGGCTTGTGGCCGTCAGCCGTGGTGCTGGTGGCAACACTCAAAGCGCTCAAAATGCATGGTGGGGCACCCATGGCAGATGTCAACGCGCCGGACTTGAAGACGCTCAAACAAGGCATGCAGAATCTGGCCAAGCATGTCGAGAGTGTACGGGTGTTTGGTTTACAACCGATTGTTGCGCTGAACCGCTTTAAGACAGACACACAAGACGAACTCAATCTGGTTGTAGAAGAGAGTCGAGCGCTGGGTTTGGAAGCGATCGTTATTGATGTCTTTGACCGAGGCGGAGAAGGCGGACTGCCGTTAGCTGAAGCCGTGGCTAAGGTTTGTGAAGGTCCTGTGCCGCCCGCGCAGCCGCTCTACCCGTTGGACATGCCGATTGCGGATAAGATCCGTACGATTGCCCAAAAGATCTACGGCGCGGCGGATATTACGCTGCTGTCTCGGGCGCGAAACGACCTCAAGCGGATCAACGACCTCGGCTATAGTAAGCTGCCTATTTGTATGGCCAAGACCCAAATGTCACTCTCAGACGACCCCAAGCGCTACGGCCGGCCGCGTGACTTTGTGTTGAGCGTGCGTGAAATTCGGCTGTCTGCCGGAGCCGGCTTTTGCATCCCGTTGACGGGCGACATGCTGACCATGCCTGGTCTCGGCGCGAAACCAGCGGCGGCCAATATGCGGATGAACGAGGACGGCAAGATTTCGGGTATGTTTTAAGAGGAACGAGGAGGAGCAGTCGATGTACGACGTTAAGTTTGGTTTATTCTTGCCCACTGGCGACTTTGCGGCCGCAAAGCGCGCCGCGCTGCGCGCCGAAAGCGAGGGCTTTTATTCGGTATCGATTAATGATCACTTCTATACGCCGATGGGCCCGCCGCAAACGCCTCAATTGGAATGCTTTACGACTCTGACTGCGATCGCCGCTGTGACGAGCCGGATCCGCCTGACTCCCTCGGTTACGGCCATCGCGTTTCGTCCCCCGCCCTTGCTTGCCAAAATCACCTCTACGCTCGATCACGTCAGTAGTGGGCGGCTGGTCCTTGGCCTGGGAGCAGGCTGGCAGCAGGTCGAATACGAGGCGCACGGCTATCCCTATCCCTCCAATGCGGAACGTCTGGCGCAACTGGCTGAGGTTATCCAGGTACTCAAGGCCATGTGGACGCAGGAGGAGCCGACGTTTCACGGCCAGTATTTCTCGATCGATAAGGCCTATAATCACCCACGGCCAGTGCAGCAGCCCTACCCGCCCCTCATGCTGGGTGGCTCTGGCAGCGGGCTGCTCAAAATCGCGGCAAGGGAAGCCGACATCCTGAATATCATCCCGCCTATCTTTAATGGTAAGGACTTTGTGAACGACCCGGCCATGGCCGTGAAATTCGACATGGAACAGCTCAAACGGCGTATTGGCATGTTGCACGGATACGCTCGAGACGCGGGACGCGATCCACACCAGATCGAGCTTGGTGGGATGTCCCTGCTGAGTTTGTCCCGCGATCCTCAAGACCCTGCGCTGGGCCAGACGGCGTCCAGCTTGGGCTTCCCTGATCTGGAGACCGCGCGCCGCTCGCCGTTGCTTTTGATGGGCACGCCGGACGAGGTCAAACGTGATCTCAGCGCGCGTATAGAAGATACGGGCATCACCTACCATATTGTCATTCCAACGTCAGTAGAATCCCAGGACCTATTCGTCAAGGAAGTCATGCCGGAGTTCGTCTCACACTAGTCGGTTTTGCTCAGAGGTTGGTATGAAGACAAGGGTAAGATTCCTATCCGGACAGTTGAGACAGGAGAAAACTTGATGGCTGGTGTCGAAACTGCCGCTCCCACAACCAATGGGGGCAAATGGCATGATCACTATCCTGAGCTGGGTACAGGCCCACTCCCGCTTGAAGTCTTTACCTCAGCTGAACAGTTCGCACTGGAGCGGGAATATATTTTTCGTAAGGTCTGGCTGAACGTCTGCCGCATCGAACAGCTTTCCAAGCCAGGTGATTATTTCGTCAAAGACATCGGCGTTTGCAACACCTCTGTCATTGTCGTGCGTGGCAAAGATAGCCGGATTCGCGCCTTTCATAACATATGTTCCCATCGGGGTAATAAAGTGATCTGGGACCAGCACGGCAGTGCTTCAGCCTTTACCTGCAAGTTCCATGGCTGGATGTATGGCTTGGACGGCGGGCTGAAGTTTGTGCCGGACGAAGCAAGCTTTTTTGATCTGAAAAAGGATTGCTTGGGCCTCACCCCAGTCCATGTGGATGTCTGGGCAGGATTTGTTTTTGTCAATATCGACCCCAACCCACAAGAAACACTCCAAGAATATTTGGGCGAGCTGGCAACCGAGTTAGCCGGCTATCCCTTTGCTGAGAGTTCGGCTACGGCCTTCTCCTGGCGGGCCGAAGTCAAGGCCAACTGGAAAATCGTCAAGGATTCGTTTCAGGAAGTTTACCATGTGGGTTGTCTGCACAAGCGGTCGCTACCCGATGCGTTTGTCAGTAGCGACAACCCGTATACCCATATGCTGGACATGAAACTCTTCCCTCGCCATGGTCGGGCGTCTTTGTTCGGCAACGCGGCTCACCAGCCGAGTCCAGTCCAGGCGTTGTCCTACAAACATGGTTCTATCCTTGTGCGGAGCGGTTTTTCCGAAAATACGCTGCCAGTCGGGGTCAATCCCACGCGGAGCACAGACTGGTCATTCGAGCTGCATGTAATCTTTCCCGCCTTCTTTGTCGTTGTCTCGGAAGGCACGTATTTTACCCATCAGTTTTGGCCCCTTGCTGTTGACCGTACGATTTGGGAATCGACCACCTATTTCCCCAAAGCGAAGAATCTTGCCCAGCGTTTTAGCCAAGAATACAGCAGGATCATTTTTCGCGACATCTTCCTGGAGGATGCCAGAACGGTGGAGGAAACCCAGTCTGTCCTGTCAACCGGTGCTAAGAACGAATTTCTCCTCCAAGATTACGAACTCCTCGTGCGGCATAGCCATAATGTGGTCCTCAATATGATTACAGGCAGCGACGGCAAAACCATCGGCAGGGCAGTGTAAGTCTATGCCGGAACCGCATCTGCCTGCAGCCTTTCGAGACCTTGAGCCCTGGCTGGCTTGGTCGTTGGCAACCGAAGGTGAACGCAGCGCCAAACGGCAGTCCAGTACGATGGTAGAGATCAAGGCGTTTTATGAGACCATGCTGGCCCGGATGGAAGCGATCCTGCCCTATTTGGAGCAGTTCCCGCCGGACAATGTCCCGCCACAGACCGAGCGCTTATTTTATCTGACCTTGTCCTTAGCCGAGATTGCTCCAGCAGCTGAGTTATACGGTCAACCGGGGGTGGTGGATGGGTTTGATGTCTCCCGGTTTACGCCGGGCAACGAGTAAGGCGTAGTCGCATTCTCCCTGAGACAGGACAAAACTCCAGCCGCTATCACTACTCTGCATTACTCTGCCTGTCGTCGGATCAGCTCCGCATAACAGTAGACCAACGCCAGCCCGCGGTAAGGACGCCAGCGTTCGGCAAAGATGCGCATCTCGGATTCGGTGGCTTTTTCCTTTTTGCCCAG
>CAUZQN010000031.1:0-10935 GCA_963581605.1 uncultured Binatia bacterium (SeqCode) | reverse complement strand
GGGCAGGATGGGCAAAGTCTTTTTCGGTTGGGGTCATGACCAGACCGCTACTGCCCACAAGGCGCATAATCTCAACCGCCCGTGTATGGACGAAGGGAAAAAAGATGCGCAAGGTGGTGATGCCCAGCATGCCCTTGTCCGGTGCTCCAAACAGCGTCGCTAGCCCCGGTACAAAACTCTTTGCACTTGAGACAGCCTCAGACGAGACTTCAACGTCCCCTTCTCCGGCTTGAGCATTTGTCCACACTTCATGCGCGGTGGCTGTTACGAGACCGTCTGCTAGTTCGACGTAGGAGACGAGCTCGCCCAGCAGTTCTTGGTAGCGGACGATTTCGGTCCGTCCGATGGTTTGAGCCACGAGACAAGCCAGGCCGGTCATAAAGCGCAGTTTGACCGCCCCCCGAATAACAGCCTGCAAGGCAAAATAGCCCGGCATACGTGGGGCGATGAGGTTATACGTCTCAACATCCCGCGCGGCAAACACGCGCTCCCACGGCACCAAGACATTGTCGAAAATGGCAATCGCGTCGCCTTCGTCAAAGCGACTGCTCAATGGCCGGTCAAAACTACTGGCACCTGTATCGTAGGGCTCGCGGCAGATGAATTTGAGTCCTTGTGTGGCCATGGGAATGGAGAAGCTGACAGTGTAGTCTTCTTGGCCTGGCTTACGGGGCATATACGGTGCAACCCAAATGTCATCGCTGACCGGGGCCAACGTGGACAGCATACGCGCGCCTTTGATGACAATGCCTGCGTCGGTCTCTTTTACGATCTTGATGCTTTCTTGGTCTTCGACGCCTTTGGTTTTGTCGATTTGTGGATCGACCAAAGTATGCGTCAGGCACAGATCCTTTTCGCGACATAGCTCATAGTACGCCCAAGCATTTTCACCAAACTGGGATTCATTGCGTCCCAGCCAGGACCGAATGGCCGCCATGTCGGCCACAAAGGCGTTCATATAGTCGGGCAGACGGCCCATCATGCCGCAGGTGAGTTCGCACCGAGCTGTTTCAGCGTACCGGCGGTTTTCTATGTCCTGCCAGGTTTCGGCTAAGACAAACGAGATGCTGACAGGCTCTCCGGAAGTCGGCGACGGATAGGTCAGGATATCTTGATACGTTTCCTCATGCTGCCGATCGTATAATTTGGCCATCTCTCGGATGATGCCCTGAAAGGGTGGATATTGTGTGACATCCCGGACAAGCTCACCGTTAACATAGAGCTCGCGGCCATCGCGGAGTCCGTCGATATATTCCTGCCCGGTACGTGCTCCCATATGAATAACCTCCTGTGGTCCGAAAGCTTCGTGTCCAGCCTACACAACACTCCTGCTCTTGGGCGGCAAATGGACTTGCATCCTTGCCTCTATACCCAGCGCTACTCTCTTTATGCTCTTCTCAATTGCGCTGAACTTTGTACGTCAGGTTTGAGCATCGAGTCTTTACGCGAAGTCTTCTTCCTGGCCGATCAGAAAATCTGGTACGATGCGTCGAAACGTTTCGCGTTTTTCACGCATCGGCGTGTGCCCAGACTCAGCAATCACTACCAGTTTTGCCTGGGGAATGCGCTCAGCCAAAATTTCGCCGTGTCGCAGCGGAACAAGCTTGTCTTCCCGGCCCCACACGACCAAGGTGTCGGCCGTGATGGTGGCCGCGAAATGCTTCCACGTGTCGAGGTCTTTTACGCCGATACCCATGTAACCCAGCTCTGTGACTTGAACCATGGTTCCCTCCTCACGTTAAAGATTATTCGTTTGATCTCAAAAGTGTGACGAACCCTCCACTGCAGGACCTCTTGCCTACGCGGCGGCTTGTTTGTCCGGACGGGGCTGCTTGCCTCGTTTCTTTGTGAGCGCACTTTCTCTCGCGGGTCTGAGGAGAGCCAGCGCTTGCGGCAGCAAAAACGCCAGATAGTCATCGACTGACTCCAGCTGTCCCACAAACGCCCAACGGCGCACCGCCCAGGCGTGGGCCAGGACCATGAGATTGTGGGCCTTCAACTCGATAGCGTCGGGCGCAAAGCGGCCCTGCTCCACCCCGTATTGAATCGCACTGCTGAGAGCGGCTTGGATGCGCTTCTCGCGTTCGATCAGGGCTAGCCGGGTCGCCGGATTGAGCGATTTGGTTTCTTGATAGGCCAGCAGGATGAAGCGCCGCATGTGATCCACCCCGCGCACGAAGGTCGTAAACACCCCGCAGAAAACGTCCTCTGGGTCGGCGTGCGTTTGCGTAGCGACTGCACTTGCCTGGTGCAGTTGTTCGACCAAGTGCTGTTCGGCCCGCTCCTGCTCATGACTAATGATAAAGAAGAGCAGTTCTTCCTTGTCTTTGAAATAAGAAAAGAGAGCCCCGTTGCTCATGCCCGCTTGGCGGGCGATGTCACGCGTAGTCGTTTTATGAAACCCATCACGCAGAAAGAGGTCAAAGGCGGCATTGGCGACTGCTTGCCGCTTTTGCTCCCGCAGGGTGGAGTTCTGAATGAGGCCGTTTTTTCGTCTGACCGAAGGGCGCAGAATTTTGCGTGCCATATGTGTATTCACCCAGAAAAAAACACTCATATTTCTCGTACCGAAAACAGATTCATCAGCAAATTGAACTGCTCGCAGTCAGGGAGCAGTGAGTGGTAGGCTGTGCCCGGACCAGGAAAGTCGGTGAACGGCTGCATGCTAAAGCCGGCTCGAAAGTCCGATGTATAGCGACGTGCGATTGACCCTTTCGTCCCGCGTATGACCGAGGCCCAGATCTCGGCATCATCCTCTTCGAACAGACCCGACATGGCAAAGTTTTGAATCCCGCATTTCAACACCTCCTCCTTCCACGCGGCGGACGCCTCTTGTTCGGCAAAATACCAGCTTCGCAGCTCGATCTTACAGCTATTGAGAAACGCTCGCAGCGCTCCATCTTCCCGGCGCACCACGATGACCTGGTCATCGCCCATCGGTCGGGTGACGTAATCGCCGGGATGGGGTAGCTCAGTTTCATGCCCGAGAAAAAGTCAGCAGCGGTTGAAGATCTGCTCGACCTCTCGCTCGCAGATGACGGGGTCGGTAAAGATGCGCCGGCTCACCCGCCCCGCTTCCTCATTTACCCAGACTGGGGCATCGAGTGTGCGTGTCATACGTCCCCTCTGGAAGCGCTATTGATTGAGCGCTTGCTCAATGCTAGATACACAAGGCAAATCCCTCTGTCAAGACGAATGGAGGATGGCCGTGGCTCTCGCCCAAACGGACACCGCAGACAGGAAGAAAGACTCCAAGAATAAGAGGTGACATTATGGCGGCATATCGCAAGCACGAAGCGCGCGAATGGGCGAAAGAAAATATGCGGGGAGTGGCGAATACCATCACCCCGACGTTTACCCAAGACTTACGCAGCCTGAATGAAAAAGCCATTCGGTACGATGTCCGTAAAGAAATCGAATATGGTTTTTGGGGTACGCTGCTCGTTGCTGAAACCGCCACCACACTGGACGAATATATTCAATTTGCTGAGTGGGCGGCGGATGAGTCTGGAGGCAAACTCCATCTCATTCATCACGCTAGCTTTAATACCCTGGAAGAAAATATCGAAGCAGTTCAGGCGACCGAACAAGCGGGCGCCGATCTTGTGCTGCTCTCCTACCCGCCAACGTTTTATCCCGAAAGCGCCGACGATATTTACGACTATACTAAGGCGTTCTGCGACAATACGAATCTTGCCGTGATGCTTTTCCCCGTGCCGCTCTGGGGTTTCGAGCGCATCCATCCAGCGGCCGGTTTTGGGCCGGATTTGATTAAGCGCTTGCTGGACGATGTTCCGAATATCGCCGCGATAAAAGCTGAAGGTGGCATGCCATCCATTGGCGGCTTTGTCGATGTCTACACACGCTTCAGTGACCGAATCGTGGTAACAGAACCGATCGAAGGGAATGGTCTGCCTCTGGCGGGTCTGGTGCCTATGCAGTTTATGGGCACCAGTAATTATGAGTACTGGGGTCCTCTAATCCCCAAGATTTTTGGCCTGATCCAAGGCGGTCAGTTTGAAGCCGGCATGGAATTGTACTGGCAGATCCAGCCTGCCCGTCAGGCGAGTATGCAAGCTATGGCCATGGTCGCCGGATCAAATTTGTTACACCGCATGCTATGGAAATATCAAGGCTGGCTGAGCGGCTTCAACGGCGGCCCGCTTCGGACTCCGACTATGCGGTTGCATGATCGCCAGATGAAGCCTTTACGCCAAGGGTTGATTGCCTCTGGCCTCGAGGTTCCGGTTGAGGATGACCGAGAGTTTTTTATTGGGCGCAATCAAGAGTAGAATGAGATCGTCCCAATCAGTGATAATTCCCTCTCAAAACGTGAACCTCGGTGCTAGATGAGAAACGTCATATTATTGATGACCTCATCGTTGTTTATGAGCAACACTTTCTTATACGCGATCTTGAAGCTGTCACCTTCCGGCCGTAGGGTGTGGATAGTACAACCCGCGAATGTTTCCATTCTGCTTCGGCGTAGAGCCGTCAGGTTAAAGTTGGAATAGACCGTCAGCTCACCGTTCTCACTTTCTTTAATCTCGATATTGGAATTCACCCGCCGCAGGCGCAACTTAGGGTCCTGGGCATATGCCGCGCCGCTTTTCAGCCGCGCGATACGATCCTCAAGCCGTGCCTTGTTCTCATACACAATCGACACATGCCGCTGTGGGTCAATATCGTCTTTGTTCGCCGGTACCCAGTACAGGGCATCTTCCGTCCAGAGAGCGAGCCATTCGTCGTAGGCGTGTTCATCCATGAAGCGGGCTGCACGGTAGAGAGAATTTTCGATCGGGTGGCGGTCTATGGACATTCCGCTGCTCCTTGTGTCGTTTCGTGCCTCGTCCGGCAACTCCGCACTCAGCGCGCCTGCATCGAGCAAACGCTGCACAGCAGGCGCTGTGGTCTCGGCTGGTGGATGGGTACGCAGCCAGTCCGGGTTTCCGGCTCCGGTGCGATGTCCGCTGATGTGGAATACATCTTTCACCGCAAGTGACAAACCTGCGAGTGGTCCTGCGCCCGAGCCGGGAAGGGCGACGTGGGTGTGGCGGCAGAATGCGCCTAAGGTGTCGTTCATGGTGTACTCTTTTGGGGCTCCCACATGACTTTCCCCTCACCCACAGTCGCTCCGCTCCTGCTACTCCCAAGAAATGAAGTATCGTAGGGTGGGTCCTGCAGACCCACCCTACCGTTTTCTTAGGGGCGGTGCAGCTCCGCCGGCTTGCGCGTGAAGGTCTGCCGTCCCCGTTTGAAGCCGTATAGGGGTGCGGCCACTTCTGCGACAGCCGCCTCGGGTGTCGCACAGTCAAGGACAACGAGATCCGCTGTTTTGCCCACCGTGACGCCATACTCTTCCAGTCGCATTAACCGCGCCGACCGTTGCGTTACCATTTCAAAACATGCCCGTATCTCTTCGCGTTTGCCCACCTGACACACGTTGGCGTATAGGTTCGCCATCCGCAGCAGCGAGCAGTCGCCAAAGGGCGTGAATGGGTTCAGGACATTATTGCTCGATAGGGAACAATTCACGCCGGAGCGCAGGAGTTTATGAATGGGCGTCACCCCGCGGATGACGTTGTAGTCCGGTTCACGGCCCATGAGGTAGAGGTCGGTCGAGGGCAGCACGGTGACGGCTACCCCGACGTCGGCCAATCGACGCGCGATTGTCGTGAACAGCTCTAACGGCGTGGTTGAAAGCCGGGTCACATGCCCAACCGTGACCCGGCCGCCATAACCGAAATTCTCAGTCTGGTCACACACGTGCTCGATATCCATCCTCTCGGGTGTATTTCCGAAGTCCAAATGCATATCAATATCAACGTCAAACTCACGCGCCAGGGCGAAGACCCGATCAATCTGGCCGTGCGGGTCCATGTCTGTATACGGAGCAGCGCCAACCACGCGTGCACCCTGCTTGAGTGCTTCGACCATAAGCTCATCAGTGCCAGGATTGTTTAACAAACCTTCTTGCGGAAAGACGCAGATTTCGAGGTCGAGTGCCCATGCATATTCCCGGATGAGAGGAAGCACACCCTCGAAGCCACGCAGACCAATACCGGGGTCTACCTCCAGGTGCGTCCGCATATGGGTCGTCCCCTGCAGGATGCTTTTTTCAAGGGTGCGGACTGCGCGGGCATATAGGTCTTCTGGGGTAAATGCCTTTTTTGCTAGAGCGACCTGCTGAATGGCTTCTTCCAGGCTCCCATCCTCAGATTTGCAGCGTTCCAAGAGACACGACTTGTCCAGATGAATATGGGTTTCAATGAAACCCGGAGTGACCAAACATCCCTGCAGGTCAAGCTCACGCCCTTGGGCGGCCAAGTCAGAGAGGTGAGATGGGTGCGGTTCAATTGCCACAATCCGACCAGCCTGTATGCCAGTATCCACGGCAGGTTCATCTGGTCCATGCTGTCCGTCAATGTGTCCATTTCTTAGAATGAGGTCCATGCCCGCCTCCTCAGTCAGTTGAACGACAGTTTAACGGAGTGATCACGTAAACCACTTCTCGCTCTGCAGTTGCGCCCAGATTTTTTTGACAACTTCGCCGCCACGCTGCTGAACATACTCTTCATCGTCAGCTACGAACCGACCGCGGAAAACCTGGAAACGGCCGTCGGTCATGACACGCCGTACGCTCAGACCATGCACGTACCATAAATTATTGAGCGGTTCGGGCGGCACAGCTCCCGTGCCGCTGAGGAAGCCGGTGACATCGACCGTGCACACGTCTGCTTTCGCGCCAGGCGCAATGCGTCCGAGATCGTCTCGTCCCAGCCCTTGGGCAGCGCCCAGCGTTGCGCCTTCGACGGCATCCCATATGGTTGGCATCTTCAACGGCACGGGACTGTGTGCCTGCAGGAGGCGAGCCCGGGCCCGTCCGTATAATACGGCCAGCTTGAGATTTTCGATGTAGTCATTCGAGTGAGTGTCTATGCCTATCGTGGTCTTGACGCCGGCGGCGAGCGCTTCCGGGTAGGGTTGCGTGCCGCCGCTTCCACCGGCCCCTCCGTTGTGACAGATGGATATGAATGCCATTGCCCATTTCCCGAGCCGCGGCCAATATAGCGGCCATGGTCTTTGGGGTGTGGGTGTCTGTGGCATGCGGGGCCATTTGGGGCCGGAGCCGTCCGTCTTCGGCTCCATCGTGGGCGAGGCCAAAGCGTCGATTGGCTACAATCTCGGTCAAGGTGTCGGCTTCTGCATCGGACAGGACTTGGTCTGTGTCTCGAAACCAGATGGGAAACAGCCGCGCAATACCTGGGATCATCCCGCCCGGATAACCCCGGACTCCCCAGCGCTTGGCAATACGCACATACGACTCTGCCTGCCGGAGGCTCAGGCTCATTTCGACATGCGTTGTACAGCCTGAGCGCAGTAATACAGCTACGTTATAGGCGGTCAGGGCATCCAGATCTTCTGTGCTGAGCGACTCTACCAATTCGAGCGGTCGAGCGTACGATCGACCGCCTTCAATAATCCCTCGGGTTGGCGCTGCCGCACAAGCATGGGTGTGACCGGAAATAAAACCCGGCAGCAATAACTGACCCGGCGCACGGACTCTTGGCGTACTGCTCGGCAGCCGGCCGCTTATCACTTCCTCGATGCGATCTTTGCGCACCCGAACAGAACAATCCGGGAGCAGGGTGAGGCGGCCATTCTGAAAAACGAGCCGCCAGACTGCCTCGATGATGTAATCGTGGTGTGGCGGCTGTTCCAGCCGGTTTTGAGGTGAGTTTATGTCGGCAATGGCGGTAGGCAGGCGATGAGCGAGGATAGATCCAACAGCGGCCCCGGCGACAGTGCCTTGCACTAAGAGCTGGCGTCGAGTCAGGCGGCTTGCCGCACTCCGCCCAGTTCTGCTGGACTGCTGCATACAAAACACGCGCCCTGCAAGTCTGCCGGTACGTCTCGCGGCAGGGCTGGATGTGTAAGTTATTGCGGCATGCTGTTATCCTGTGGTCAGAGAGCAGAGTTGGGCCGGCCCTGTCAAGAACCTGAACTACTCGTGTTGATCAGCATCCTGACAGCCTGCCGTGGTACGCTGCCAGAGTCTTGGCTCAGTGTTGCCGAAAGGTCTCGGTCAGCTCACACAAGTGGGCGTAATGAGCAGCAGCCTTAGGGTCAACGCCTACCTCTTCCACGCTGAGTCGTTTATGTGCAGCTCGGAGTTTTCTGCGATGATAGCGGGCGAAGAAGAATGCTTCGACGTGCGGGTAATGAAAGGCGGCGAGCAGAGTTTGGCGCAAGGCCAGATACTGGTCGACAAGATAATCTTTGGCCTTCGCCTCGCCGGCTCACAGATAGGTGAGCAAATAGGGCAGGTCGTGCATAAAATGGCCATAGCTGAGACTCCCGGTATCAAGAAAGATCGCGCGTGCCATGCCGTGGCTCAAAATAATATCGGCTGCGGCCAGTTTGCCATGGATAAGTGAGAACTGGGTTTGGAGCGGCAGTTGCGTGGACCACGTGTGGAGCATCTGCTCCCAGCGCTGTTTATCTCCAGATTTTCCAAAGGGTGATGAAGCCGGGATAGCGCGCAGCCAACGACGACATTGCTGGAAGAGGTAGACCCGGAAATCTTCGGTATGCAGCTGTCCGCGATTGCCCCATGCCGGGGAGATTTCATCGTGCAGCTGGGCCAGGCTGCGCAGCACCGCCTGTGCGACCTCTGGGCTCAGCCCAATGTTAGCCAAAAGAGGTCCCGGAATAAACTCTTCAGCACCGAAAGATCGCTGATAACGGCAGCGGGTGGCGAGACTCCGATCGCTCCACAACGGACGAGACACCGGCAGCCCTTTGGCCGTGAACTGTTTCAATAAGGCGCTATATTCCCTGCAGGCGCGTGCCTGAGGGAACGCTCTGAGGACCCAGCGTTTTCCTGATGCATCGGTCACAAGACAGACTTCGCTATTCCTACCCTGACGGGGTAGCTCGACTCTCGGCGGACCGTTTTCGCTCAGGCCTGTGACGCTGCGGCGGATCAGATAGCGAACGATCTGAGAAGGATTGCGGGATGGGCGCCGAGACATTGTGAGTGCGAGAAAAATATGCTTGAGCGAGTTGAAATTGAGCAACTCTGCGCTTAAGAAATCGTTCAGTAAGCATTGTTATTCTGCTCGGCTCTTCTTACGATACGGTCTAGCTTTTGGTAAGTTTTGGGCAAGTTTTGGGATAGAAGGGCCTTGGCCACAGAAACACTTATTATATGGCCTCTACTTGATGGTTGTAGCCTCGCGTTCATGCTTCGACAGGCTCAGCACGAACGGAGCAGCCCACAGACAAGCCTATTCCCGTTCACCCTGAGCTTGTCGAAGGGCGAACAGCAAGGATACGAATGGGCATCAAATGGAAACGATATTAGACACCCTCTTTGCGGGCGACTGAGGGCAAATGAGTATTCGGAGGTCATGGCATGTATGTTCCGGAATCAGCCGAGCGCGAAATGCTGCGGCAAAGTCTGCGTCGCTTTTTGGATCGAGAGTGTCCGCGCGACAAAGTCCGCCAGTGGGATGAAGAGGATTATTATCCGCGCGACGTTGTCGATAAGTTGCGTACCTTGGGCGTGTATGGCCTCACCACACCAGAGGAGTACGGCGGGCTCGGGCGCGATATCCCCGCCGCGATTATCACCATTGAGGAACTCTGCCGCCGCTGTCCAACGGTTGGTGTAGCCTATATTATGACGGTGTTCTATGGGGCGGTGAATATCAATGAGTCGGGCAATGCGGAGCAGAAACGTCAGTTGTTGCCCAGACTGGCGGCCGGAGAGATGCGCTTCGCCTACGGGCTAAGTGAGCCGAACGTCGGCGCCGACTTGGCCTCGGTCGAAACCGTGGCTGACCTCGAAGGTGATGTTTTTGTGGTCAACGGGGCTAAGCGCTGGTGTACGGGGGCCAATATTGCCGATTATATCTATACCTTGGTCCGCACCGACCGTCAGGCTCCGCGCTATCAGAACCTCGGCATCCTGCTCATTGACCCCAAATCGCCGGGCATTACTATCGAGCCGATCAAGAAGATGGGCAACCATGGGATTCCGACGACCGACGTGACGTTTGAGGATGTCAGAGTGCCGAAGGACAATCTCGTGGGTGGTATCGAGATGTTGCATAAGGCCTGGACACAGCTGGCCGGCCCGGCCCTTGATGTCGAAAAAATCGAAGTATCGAGTATTTGTCTTGGACTAGGTCAGGCGGCCTACGATGATGCCTTCCAATATGCGCAGGAACGTCACCAGTTTGGCAAGCCGATTTCGGCCCATCAATCCATTCGGCACATGTTAGCCGATATGGCCACCGAGTTGTTCGCCTCGCGCCTGATGGTCTACCACTGCGCCCAGCTCGCCCAGGATGAACAGCCGTGTTCGGTCGAGACCTCTATGACCAAATTGTATGTGGCGGAAGCGGCGACGCGGGTGGCGCTCAATGCTCAGAAGATCCTGGGTGCGTACGGCTATGCGCTGGAGTACGATGTACAGCGCTACCTGCGCGACGTGCTGCTATACCCCCTGGCTGGAGGTTCCTCCGCTATCCAGCGTAATAACATTATGAACCGCATGGGTTTAGCCAAATAGGAGCGGAAGCCATGAAGCTCTATCGCGACTTCACCGCACAGGAAGAGATTGACCAGGAGTACAACGTTGACGCCCTGGTGCCTGATATGGGACGGTATATCGAGTTCCTTGTGGGAGGAAGCGAAAAGGCCCGGCGCGACCTGGAGTGTGTTCTCGATGTGCGCTTTGGTCCTACGCTGGACGAAACGGTCGACGTATTCCCTGCCAAGCAGCCGGGGGCTCCGATCCTGGTGTTTATCCACGGTGGCTATTGGCGCATTTTGAGCAGCAAGGAGTTTAATCTGGTCGCCCGTGGGCTGAGCGCCCATGGCGTCACTGTGGTGGTAAGCAACTACTCACTCTGTCCCAAAGTCACA
>CAUZQN010000030.1:0-10997 GCA_963581605.1 uncultured Binatia bacterium (SeqCode) | reverse complement strand
GCCGTCGGGGTCCATCCCGCGACGATTTATGCCCTCGTCCGTCACGGCCGGACAGCGGCCACCTGTTGGCAGCAGCTGCTGCTGCTCAAACACTAACACTAACTTCCCGGCAACGTCCCCTGCCATACCACGTTGTAAGTGGATGCCTCGGTGTCGTATACTTCCGCACGGACTGGAACACACAGGAGGAAGCTATGACTGCAACCGCTGGACAGCATGACGTGACGCGGCCTGCGCCCCCACTGGACTTTTTGATGATTGATGCAGACCACCATTACTATGAGCCGGATGACTGCTTTACGCGCTACATGGAATCGGCGTATGCCGATCGGGCGGTGAACATTCGCCGGGGCGAAGCCCCGTTCGGTCGGGTCTACATCGGCGACGAACGCATGCGGTTTTTTAGCGTTATTCCGGGCGATCACACCGGTGTGCCGGGCGCGCTGCAAGCCTACCTGAAGGACCATGCCGGTGAGGGTAACTCGCTTATCCATGACGAGACCGTCGCCGCGCACGACTTTCCAGAAGCCATGGACCGAACAGCTCGGTTGCAAAAGATGGATGCGCAGGGCGTGGAGGCGGTAATCATGATACCGACCCTGGGCGTTGGGGTGGCGCACGAGTTACGCCACGAACCGCCGGCATTGTTTGCGAATCTGCGGGCGTTTAACCGTTGGCTGCAGGAGGACTGGGGCTTTGGCACGGACGGCCACATCTATAGCCTGCCGGTGCTGTCGCTGGTCGATGTCGACTTGGCCGTGGCCGAACTCGACCGAGTCTTGGCCGAGAGCGCACGGAGTGTGAATCTTACCCCTGGTCCGGTCAATGGCCACTCGCCAGCCGATCCGCTGTTCGATCCGTTTTGGGCGCGCTGCCAAGAGGCCGGCATTCCGGTAGTGTTCCACCTAGGCAACGATGGTCTGACCGAGTTATACTCGGCGCAGTGGGGCGAGAATCCGACGCCGCCCAGCCACCGCCTCAGCCCGTTCCAGCGCGTTACGGCCTCGACAGAACGCGCGACAGCCGACACGCTATGTGCCCTCGTGTTTCACAACCTGTTTGGCCGGTTTCCCGACCTCCAAGTGATCAGCATCGAGAACGGCTCGGGTTGGGTTGCCCCCTTGCTGCGGGACATGGATCACGTCGCGCGCCTATCCGGCCCGCGCGACTGGACGTATGGGCACTGTCCAGGCCGTCCGAGCGACATCTTCAAACAGCACATTAAAATCTCGCCGTTCCCTGAAGACGATATCCCAGCCTTAGTGGACTTGCTGGGTGCAGACAACGTGCTGGCGGGCTCCGACTGGCCCCATCCTGAGGGCTGCGCAGAACCGATTGATTACCTGGACGGACTCTCAGGGGTATCACCTGATGTGGTGCGGGCGGTCATGCGGGACAACACGGCCAAGCTGTTGGGGCTGGCCTAACGCGCCTTTGTTTGATGGCTTGAAGGGCGGGAACGAGACGGAGGGCAGGATGGATATCACGCATCGTCTCTCCGCTTCCTCGCGCCTGGGTAATGCCAACGAGTTAAGCATGCAATCTAGCGTGGGCTTGCCACTAAGGCCGACAAGCCCACGGCCTGGTTCAGCGACTCCGTGGCTAGGCCATCTTGGGAATCAGCTTCGCGTAGTTATCCAGAATGGGCAGAACCTTGTCGCGGCCCTCGGACGGTACGCCAAAGATGGCACGTTCAACGCCCATCTCCTGATACTGTTGGAGCACGGGTTCCTCGGCAGGGGCCATAAAGCTTGACACCCCAATGTCCGCCCCCTTGCGACCGACCTTTTCCACGCGTGCGCGCAGGTCGCCGATCGAGGCTTTGAAGTCGGGCATCATCACGCCAATGGGAAGCCAGCCGTCACAATACTTGGCAACGCGATTCAAGCCGCTCTCAGTATGCGAGCCGAGCAGAATCGGCGGATGCGGTTTTTGGAGCGGTTTGGGATGGGACCAGATGGGATCGAAATTAACAAACTCGCCATGATATTCGGCCTCTTCTTCCGACCAAATAACCTTCATGGCCTCGATCTTTTCGCGCAGGACTCTCCAGCGGCGGTTAAACGGCGTGCCGTGGTTCTCCATCTCCTCTGCGTTCCAGCCCCCACCGATACCGAACAGCAACCGGCCGTTGGACAGTTGATCCACGGTGGCGACTTCCTTGGCCAGCTTAATGGGATCGTGCTCAATGACCAGGCAAATGCCGCTGCCAACTTTAATCGTCTTGGTCGCGGCCGCGGCGGCCATGAGCGAGGTAAACAAGTCATGCGTATGCCAATAATCTTTAGGCAAATCGCCGCCACCCGGAAACGGGCTCTTACGGCTAGCGGGAATATGGGTGTGTTCCGGAAACCACACCGACTCGAACCCCCGCTCCTCACACTCTTTCGCAAAGTCGTCCGGCCGAATGGCGTAATCGGTCGCAAACATCACTACACCTAGTTGCATGCTGGTCTCCTTATATACAGGTAGAATAGAGATAGAACTTGTGACAGTTCATGTGATTTTGGGACGAGAGTCAAGCCGAGTAAGGGAAATACGAGAACGCATTGCCACAGGGCCAGGCTAGGCTTGTACAGAGAGCATGTACCGGATGTGACCCGTCCCCTCTTGGGAGATGTGGGGCATCTCCCCTCCTCCATCCTATCTCACCACACGTGAGTGATGCGCCCTGTCCCGCTTACCCAGGTGCCGATTATTCGGCATCCAGGGCATCAGACAGACGCACGAAGGCATTCAAGAAATCTTCCTTGAACTCCTGGACCACCGCGCCAGCGGACATCTGGCGGTTCATGAGTCCAACGCCCTGTCCCACCCAATACGTCGCCAATTCTTTAGCGCCCGCGTGGCCGCGCTGGGACAGCTTGTCAATTTCACGCAGGGCGGGTTCGGTCACCAAAGACTGGAGCGGCATGGCCAGGGGCGTCGGGCTGCCCTCAGCCTCCCAGGCTGCCGTCCAGGGCGACTTCAGTTGTCGTGAAAACTTGCCGGTTCGGGCTTTGGAGCGGACCGTATCGCCCGAGGTCGCCTGGATCATTTTTTCCTTGACGATCGGGTTTGTTTCCGCTTCGCTTGTCGTGAGCCATACCGACCCTGTCCATGCGCCGGCCGCACCCATGGCCATACACGCCGCCATTTGGCGGCCGGTCACAATTCCGCCTGCCGCCAAAATCGGCACATTCCCAAAGGGTTGTATGGCCTCATAGATTTCCGGGATCAGCACCAAGGTCGAGACCTCCCCGGTATGTCCGCCCGCCTCCCCGCCAGCGGCAACAAGCAGGTCAACCCCAGCTTTCACCTGCCGGATGGCGTGCTTTTTCGCGCCCACTAATGCCGCGACCGGCACACCGTGTTGCTTGCCCAGCTCCAGCATGACCTTGGGCGGCACCCCCAACGCATTCGCGACTAACTTGATTGGATGGGAAAAGGCCACCTCTAGTACTTCTGCAGCCCCGCTGGCTTGCATGTTCTGACTCGTCCGGTACGATTCATCCCGGAAGGTATACAGACCTTCCGATGGGATGTCATGTTGCGCCAGAATCTCAGCCGCGAACTGAAAATACTCTTTAGGAATAGCGGCCCGGACCTTTTCGCTGGTCAGTCCGCCGAGACTCTCTGTTGCAATCTTATTTGGAACTATCAGGTCGATGCCGTAGGGCTTGCCATCAATGTGCTCGTCTATCCAGCACAGTTCTTCTTCCAGACTTTCGGGCGGATGCGATACGGCCCCAAATACGCCCATCCCACCGGCTTTGGATACGGCCACAACAACGTCTCGACAATGAGTAAAAGCGATAAGCGGGAACTCAATACCAAGCATGTCGCAAACTGGAGATTTCATCGTTGCCCTCTTTTCGTGACCAGGGTGTTCACTCTGCCTGAGCCATTCAGCAGTCTTCAGCTCAATGACTTCTCGATGCCTGTCATAATCTGCTTATCGGGAAAGATCAAGAATAAACTTCTGCGCCCCAGCCGTCCCACCAGCTACAGGTTGTGAAGAAACCGACTCGGCTCACCACGATGCGTGTAGCAATAGTCGAGGATGGGATGGAGGAAGTACTCGGTTTTTCCCAAGCCTACGCCTGTCGCCACGATGAGAGAGATAGGGTCCTTTGAACACGCCGCCCTCTTCAGCGAAGAGGCGGTCGAGTAGTCCATGAAAAAAAGGCTTGATTATAAACTCCGCCTCAGCATGCACAGGAGAAACCACCCGTCACGCAGGAACTGCCGACGCTAGGATCAGCACCTCATACTGCTCCTGCAGTCGAATGACGAGTTCGTGGACTCGATCCCGGGCCTGGTAGATTTCTTCTGTGTTCAGGGGAAGTCGAACCTCTACACTGATATCTTCGTCTTCCAGCGGAGTGGCACGGGGAACAATTTGTGCCTGCGGATAAAGCGCCAGTACTCCTTTAACCAGTTCTGCCGTGGCGGCAGAGACATTTAAGGCTGGATATTTCATGGCCTGAAGGCTCATACTTTCTCCTCTCAGCGTTTTCCTTTGTACTGCTGCACGAGCTGCATCATCTCTGTTACCGTATCCAGCCCCTGATGGGCCTGCTGAAGAGAAATGAGCCGTGCTCGATAATGGGCATCCAAACGTAACTCGTAGAGTGCTAATAAGCGCTGATGAAGCGTAGCCAGGCTTGTTGTCACAACGGGAGGATCTGCCCACCTGCCATGACAAAAGCTGCGGGTAATTCCGACATGCCGCCATTGCCCTTGTGGGGGATCTCCTAGCCCCATCCACATAGCCTGGAAGCAAGCATAATAGGCATGTCCTATACTCGCTCTGTACAGTTTCTGCGTAAACGCAGCATCCGCAGCTTGGGACAGCTCTTGGGCAGTTTCCCAGCGGCGCTGTTCCTCAGCCTGATCCATAAACGCATGCTACCACTGTTGTAAAAATTCGCGAGACTTGCATGGAAAATTATGAGAAGTACAGAGCAACACAAAGACAGCCTATCCTGCCATTTGTCTATGCCTGACAACGAGTTCGTAGTGTTTACGGAACTTGGCTGACTACCGTCTCACGTTGTGGTATGACACAGAGGCTCGGAGCACGCGACTTCGATATCTACACGACTAGCCGCAAGTAGCCATAAGAAGAGGAGAGCCGGATATGGACGCGAGCCGTACCACGCGCCTGCAAGAGGCACTCAACAACGACCCGGAGTTTCAGCTGGCATCCCGGTTTTGGAATACCAACCTGAAACTCGATATGGGCAATAGCGCCCTCCTCATTCGGATTCAAAACGGCCAGGTGACGGAAATTGAGCGCGGCTATCAGGATTTTGATCTACTCGTGCCATCTGACATTCAGATCCACGCCCCGGCTGAGCAATGGGATAAATTCCTCGAACTTGTGCCGAAACCGTTCTATCTCGATTTGTGGGGAGCAACGGTCCATCACGGGTTTAAAGTGGGTGGCGACCTAGAAAAGGTGTACGCCTATTACCCGGCCATCCGCCGCTTTTTTGATGTCATGCGCGCAGTGACGCATAACGTCTAGACGCATACCGCCTAACGGAGGACTGGAGCATGGCACGTTTTGATCAAGCAGTTGGACGCTATGTGTATCTCAGTATCGATGAGTTTGAATATCGTGTGTACTTTGAAGAGAGCGGCTCAGGCATACCCGTCCTGTGTCAGCACACAGCAGGGGCGGACGGCAGGCAGTGGCGGCATTTTCTGGAACACGAACGCCTGACACAAAACTTTCGGATGATCTCGTATGACCTGCCGTATCATGCCAAGTCTCTCCCTCCCATAGAAAAAGAATGGTGGAAAGAAGAGTACAAACTAACCAAAGATTTTCTGATGCAGGTTCCCGTCAGCCTGAGTAAGGCGCTCGAACTGGATCGTCCTATATATATGGGCAGCTCGATCGGCGGACATCTGGCCACAGATCTGGCGTTGCACTATCCGGATGAATTCCGCGCCGTCATCGGTCTTGAGGCCGCGCTCTATACTCCCGGTGGTTGGCGGGATGTGTGGAATCACCCCAGGGTCAGCAATGCTTTCAAGTCCATGTCGATGTACGGGCTTATGGCTCCAACGGCTCCGGAGAAATACCGCCGCGAGACCGTGTGGGTGTATAGCCAAGGCGCACCGCCAGTTTTTAAAGGCGACTTATACTACTACTCGGTCGATCATGACTTGCGGGAAACAGCCGAGCAAATCGATACTTCCAAAGTGGGCGTCTATCTGCTGACCGGCGAATATGACTGGGCCAGTACGCCTGCGCAGTCGAAAGAGTTGGCCGAACGGATCAAAGGCGCCAAATACCAAACCATGCAGGGGTTAGGCCACTTTCCGATGAGTGAAGATCCCGAGCGCTGCGTCGAGTTTGTAGAGCCCATTCTGAATGAGATCCGGGAAACTCGCCCCTAGAGCAGTGTGCAGACGTAAACAAGGAGAGGACACCGTATGACGCTGGAGTCACAAACAGCCGCCGAACCACTGACCGGCGCGGAACTCGCCATTCAGACCGCCGCTGCCGCCGGCATCGACGTGTGCTTTGCGAATCCGGGCACAACCGAACTCTATCTGGTTCAGGCGCTTGACCGTTGCCCAAGCATCCGTTCAATCTTGGCTGTGTTTGAGGGCGTGTGTACGGGTGCGGCGGACGGCTATGCGCGCGTCAGCGGACGACCGGCGCTCGCTTTGCTGCATCTAGCGCCAGGCTTAGCCAACGGGCAGGCGAATCTGCACAACGCGCGCAAAGCACACTCGCCCGTGGTCTCCATCGTGGGTGAACATGCTACGTGGCATATTGCAGCCAACGCACCGCTGACAGCGGATATTGCTACGCTGGCCCAGCCCATGTCGCAGTTCGTACTTACCTCAAAAAGCCCGGAGACGGTCGGCCAAGATATGGCTGAGGTTATCGCCCGGGCGGCGCAATTGCCGACCGGACCAACCACGCTGATTCTGCCAGGGGATATGCAATGGGCCACGGTCAGAGCCAAACCGGAGAAGCCCACGATTGCTGAGCCCGTACCTCCGAGTGTTGACGAAACCGAGCGAGCAGCCAAGGCGCTGCGTTCCGGCCAGGCGGCTCTGGTACTGAGTGGCAGTGCACTCCGAACCGCCGGCCTACAGGCGGCGGACCGCATTGAGAGGGCAACCGGCTGCCGTGTCCTCACGCCGACGTTTCCGCCCATTCAGGATCGCGGCATAGGCTTGATTTCTCCGGATAAAATCCCCTACCCGCCCGAGCCGGCCTGCCAGCTTTTAGAGCCATACAAAAAAATCATTCTGGCCGGCGCGCATGAGCCGGTTGCGTTTTTTGGTTATCCCGATACGCGCAGCAGCCTGTGTGCGGAAGACGCAGACATCATCCAGCTGTGTAGCCCCAACGTTGATCCGGCTACAGCGCTCATGACTGTAGCAGACGCCCTGGATGCGCCGCCGGTCCGCCAGGCTCCGGCCCAGCCACGTCCGGAGTCCCCGACCGGCCCACTGACTGCGGCTCATATGTGTCAGGCACTTGCGGCTGCCCAACCCGAAGGGGCGATTGTGATGGATGAAGGCGCGACAGCGGGGTTTGCCTACCACGGTATGGCAGGTGGGGCGCCGCCGTTTACGTATATGGCCCTCACCGGTGGTTCGATCGGCCAGGGTCTACCGTGTGCAGTCGGAGCAGCGGCGGCAGAACCGGATCGTCCAACAATTTGTCTCGAAGGCGATGGCTCAGCGCTCTATACGATACAGTCTTTGTGGACCATGGCGCGTGAGAAACAAAACCTGACGACTATTATCTGTAAGAATCGTGCTTACTCCATCCTGCGTTGGGAGCTGGAACGTGCCAAGATGACACCGGGTGATGCCAGTCTGTCGCTGACAAGTTTGGACAAACCGGAATTCGACTTTGTGAAGCTGGCCGAAGGCTTTGGTGTCGAAGGGCGCGCGGTGCATACCGCGGACGAGCTGAACGATGCGCTCCAGTATGCGTTCAGGACCCCCGGACCTATACTGATTGAGGCCAATCTCGAATAGCGCTGGATATACAAGAGAGAGGCTTCCGTCCTGAGGGCCTTTCTATCCGTAGCGTCTCGGCCTCAGCCCGCTCGCCCTCTTTCCGTCCTGCATGACTTTCCATACACTCTGCCCTACACTCTGACTCATAAGAGCAATCGTATGCGTATCCCGTCTGAGCTGTACAACCACTCCCTGGCTTTGCTGACCGATCTCTACCAGCTCACCATGGCGTACGGCTACTGGAAGTCAGACATGGCGGACACAGAGGCCGTGTTTCATCTCTTCTTTCGCCAGAACCCTTTTCAGGGCGGATTTAGTATCGCGTGTGGACTGAGTTACGCGCTCGATCTGCTTGAGCATTTTCGTTTTGACGCGGAAGACACGGCCTACCTGGCTGATCTCACAGGAGTGGATGACAAGTCATTATTTGACCCTGCCTTTCTCGACTATCTGCAAGCCCTGCGATTCACCTGTCATGTCGATGCGATCCCTGAAGGCACTGTAGTTTTTGCCCAAGAGCCTCTGATTCGGGTCCAAGGTCCGCTTCTCCAGTGCCAGCTTATCGAGACCGTCCTGCTGAACGTCATCAATTTTCAAACCTTGATTGCGACCAAGGCCGCCCGCGTGTGCTTAGCCACCAAAGGCGACCCCATCCTCGAATTCGGCCTGCGGCGTGCCCAAGGTATTGACGGAGCCTTAGCCGCAAGTCGTGCCGCCTATATCGGCGGGTGTGCGGCGACGTCGAATGTCCTGGCCGGGAAGCTATTCGGCATTCCCGTGCGCGGAACGCACGCTCATAGTTGGGTTATGGCCTTTGCAGATGAACTTGAATCATTTCAAGCCTACGCTGAGGCCATGCCGAATAACTGTATTTTTTTAGTCGATACGTACAACACGCTCGAAGGCGTACGCAAAGCTGCTCAGGTCGGACACTGGCTGCGCAAGCAAGGCCATGAAATGGTCGGGATACGGCTCGACTCGGGCGATTTTTCTCAGCTCAGTACCCAGGTACGCAAGATTTTGGACGAGGCGGGCTTTCCGAATGCCAATATCGTTGGGAGCAATGATCTGGACGAGCGCGCAATCGAACAGTTAAAAGCCCAGGGCACGAGCATCAATGTCTGGGGCGTGGGGACACACTTAGTCACCGCATTTGACCAGCCCGCCTTGGGTGGTGTGTATAAATTGACTGCCATTCGCGATTCTCACGGGAAGTGGCAAGAAAAGATCAAACTCTCCGAAGATCCGGAGAAAGTGAACAATCCCGGTATTCTGCAGGTCCGCCGGTATCATGCTGAAGAATTCCTAGAGGACGTTATCTATGACGAGGAGCACGGGATTTCGGCTTCCTGTTCCGCGGTGAATCTTGAAGATCCAACCCAGCGCCATACTATCTCAGCACAGGCCGCCTGGACCGACCTGCTTGTGCCCGTATTTCGCAACGGCAAAGCCGTTTACGCGGAGCCAACCTTAGAACAGATACGGGGACGTACCCAAGCGCAACTCGCCCAACTTCCGGCTGCGGTTAAGAAATTAAATAATCCGCATGACTATCGTATTGGTCTAGAGCGTAGTCTGCACGAGCGGAAAAGAGCATTGATTCAGCAAGCGCAACAGCTCACCCGTGCGTAAACACAACCATCTTTTCGTTCCAAGATTGTCGCACTATAAGGAGGGGAAACATGAAAATCCGCAGCACTTCACATATTGCTATCGGGGTCAGCAATATGGAGCAGTCACTCAGATTTTACCGCGACCTGTTGGGCCTCAAGGTTACACTGGACGATCCCACCGAGAATCCCGGCGGCACGCTCGCCAAGTCGCGCCACGGTGTTTATCTGCGTTGGGAAGACGGGCCGGATGCCACCTTCATTGTGCTGTCCGAGAATCAGCCCATTTCCGGTGAAGCGATTAGCCTCAATCAAGTCGGCATTCACCACTTTGCCTTTTGGGTCGACGATTTGGAGCAGACGTTCCAGAAAATACAAGCAGCCGGCGTGCCTATCGTCATGCCGCCCACGACTTTTGATAGCGTTGCGTATGGCGAAGAGGCGGGGGGTAAGGTCATGACAACCTTGTTTAAAGATCCGGACGGCATCGTGCTACAGCTCGACCAACGGGTACCATAAATTTCTTGTAGCAAGAAATAGGAGGGATTCAAGCATGGCCCTAGGACAAAACAAGGTCGAATACGAAGTCATCCAAGGCTGGGAACAATTGCCGGAAGGCTGGTCGTTTGTCGAGGTCGCCGGAGTGGCAACCGATTCACAAGACCGGGTGTATGCGTTTAATCGCGGCGCACATCCCATGATCGTCTTTGACCGTGACGGCAAATTTTTAGACGCCTGGGGAGAAGACGTCTTTACCAACGCGCACGGCATCTTTATCGGTCCGGATGACAGCATCTACTGCGCCGATAACTTTGATCACACCGTCCGCATCTTCAAGCCGGATGGCACGCTCATCAAAACACTCGGCGAGAAAGATAAACCAGCCGACACTGGCTTTAAAGCGTGGACAACGCCTGTCCAACAGGCAGCGGGTCCGTTCAATATGGTCACGAATGTTGCGTTGTCACCAGAGGGCGATATGTATATCGCCGATGGCTACGGGAACGCGCGCATACATAAGTTCTCTGCGGATGGAACTCTACAATTCTCCTGGGGTGAGCCCGGCAGTGGCCCGGGACAATTCAAAATACCGCATGCGATTGCAGTCGACCGGCGCGGGCAAGTCTATGTCGCCGACCGCGAGAACTCGCGCATTCAGATTTTTACCGGCGCGGGCGAGTATGTCACCGAGTGGACGCATGTAAACCGCCCGGACGATCTGTATATCGACGAGGATGAAAACCTCTTTGTGGCGGAGCTCGGCTTCAAAGTCGCCCGCATGCCGAATGATATGGGAGCAGCCGTCCCCCCGCATGAGCCTCACGCCTGTGTCACCGTGCTCACCCTGGATGGGGAGGTGCAACACCGCTTTGGTGGGCATGGCTTAGAGCCAGGCAATTTCTA
>CAUZQN010000029.1:0-11022 GCA_963581605.1 uncultured Binatia bacterium (SeqCode) | reverse complement strand
ACCGCTCTGTTGTCGAAGAAATGCTGCGCGGGGGGTATACGCTCGGCGGCGAACAATCCGGTCATATTATTTTCTTGGATGTAAATACGACTGGAGATGGGATTGTGACCTTTTTGTCGCTCCTGGCGATTCTCATTGAAAAACAACAGCCACTCTCCGAGCTGAGACAAGTGATGCGCCGTTATCCTCAGGTTTTAATTAACGTGCGCGTTCGCGAGAGACAGGATCTACAGACCATCGAACCTGTGGCGAAAGTCATGCAACACGTCACCGATGCGCTGGGTGACAACGGCCGCCTCCTGGTACGCTACTCTGGCACAGAGCCGCTGCTGCGCGTGATGGTTGAGGGCGAAGACGAAAACGTCGTACGCTCCTACGGAGAGGAAGTGGCCGCTGCTGTTCGCAGTCATCTTGGAGCAAGCGAGTCCGCCTAAGGGAGTATGTATCTCGTTAGTGCAGCCCAGATGCGTGAGCTTGATCGGCTCACGATAGAGCAATACGGGACTCCCGGACACATCCTTATGGAGCGAGCCGGGGCTGGCGCGACGCAGGCTTTTGTCGAGTTTTTCCGAAACGCCCTACCCAAACGTGTGCTTGTCGTAGCGGGCAAGGGCAATAATGGGGGTGACGGCTTTGTCATCGCCCGTTTGCTTAAAAGGCAGGGGCTGGCGTGTGAGGTGGTACTGGCTGCAAAAAAAGATGATGTTCGCGGCGACGCGCGGCGGAATCTGCGCGCTTTCCTGCGCTTGCGGGGGCGGGTGACTGAAGTCACTTCTCACGATCAGCTCGCTGCGGTTCAAAAAAGCCTGACCCGGTGTGATGCCATTATTGATGCCCTGCTCGGGACGGGGTTAAACGCTCCGGTCCAAGGCAAAGGCAAAGGATTGTACGCTGCGCTCATCGAACTCATGAATGCATGCGGTGTTCCAATTGCTGCGGTTGACGTCCCATCCGGACTCAATGCCGATAGCGGGCAGACCTTGGGCGCTACGGTTCAGGCGGATTTGACGGTGACATTTGGCTACCCGAAGTTTGGACAGGTTTTCTATCCTGGAACAACAGCTGTAGGGCAATTAGCGCTGGTTGATATCGGTATTGCTGCTCAAGCAATCAAAGATGTCCTGGCCGTCTCCCCACAAACGGCTTTGCTGACGCGCCGGGAGATGGGGGCTCGCATCCGAGATCGCCGAAGCGAAGCGCATAAAGGTGATTATGGCCATTTGCTTGTCTTGGCTGGCGCACGTGGAAAAAGTGGTGCGGCCCTCTTGTGTGCATCTTCAGCACTGCGTACTGGTACCGGTCTTGTCACCCTTGCCGGTCCCAAAGGGCTCGTACCGATTTTCTCTTCTGTGCTGCTTGAAGCTATGACTACGCCGTTGCCTGAGACTGCAGGCGGCAGCCTTAAGCTGAATGAAAAAGCGCTGCTCCAAGCGCTGCAAGGAAAAAGCGCCGTGGCATTTGGGCCCGGTATCGGCGTGTCTGCACAGACCAAACGGATGACGCGTTGGCTGCTTAAAAACAGCACCGTCCCCATCCTGGTTGATGCGGACGGCCTCAACTGCATTGCCGCGGATGTGTCCATGCTGAAAACGACAAAAGTGCCGCTTATCCTCACCCCCCATCCGGGTGAAATGTCACGTCTGACCAAAACACAGACAACGGACATTCAGGCTCATCGGCTCGATATCGCGCGGGGTTTCGCCGTCCAGCATAGCTGTTATCTCATCCTCAAAGGGGCCCGCACGGTTATTGCGGCCCCGGACGGGCGGGCGTGGCTGAATCCGACTGGAAATCCTGGTATGGCCAGCGGCGGGATGGGGGATGTATTAGCCGGCCTCATAGGTGGTCTTCTTGCCCAAGGCTATTCACCCGAAGAGGCGTGCTGTCTGGGTGTCTTTCTGCATGGAGCGGCTGCAGACGCTGTGGCTGAGGAGAAGGGTGAGGTCGGGATGCTTGCCCGTGATGTTATTGAACGCCTTCCCGGCACGCTGCGTGCCGTGCGTCAGGCAGGACAGCTCGACCCGTATGCAGCGGATTATTCCGACATCCTCAGCTGAAGAGACCCAGCGCCTGGGGCAGCAGATTGGCCGGTGTGTGACTGCCGGTATGGTCATAGGCTTGTGCGGAGATTTAGGAGCTGGGAAGACCTGCTTAGTCAAAGGAATTGCGACTGGGCTTGGAATTGCAGCCGAGGAGGTTGTGAGTCCGACCTTTACTCTTGTAACCGAGCACTATAGGGGAAGGATTCCCCTCTACCATCTTGACCTCTACCGCCTGGAAGGCGTTACGCTCGAAGAGCTGGGATTTGAGGAATATCTCTTCGGGCGGGGTGTTGCCGTCATCGAGTGGTTTCAGTTTCTTACGGGTGATCTGGGTGATCTGATTGACGAACACCTTCTGGTCGCGTTCGAGTACGGTGGAAAAGATAATCGTATTTTGACCCTGACGCCGAACGGGGAACAGTATGAACGTCTCGTTGCCCACGTGCCTATTCGCGAGTAAAAAATAGGACATACAGCCCACATACAACCCACATACAGCCTATGTTGATTGTCCAAAAATACGGTGGCACCTCGGTTGGCTCGATCGAGCGGATCCAGGAAGTTGCCAAACGGGTCGCGGCTACGCGAGACGCGGGCCATCAGGTTGCCGTCGTGCTCTCGGCGATGAGTGGTGAGACCAATCGGCTGCTTGACCTGTCCCGACAGATTAGCGCGCAGCCGGATGCGCGTGAGAGTGACGTCCTGGTCTCAAGCGGTGAACAGGTCGCGATTGCCCTGCTTGCCATGGCGCTAAAAGAGCTGGGCTATCCTGCTTGTTCTCTACTTGGCCATCAGATCCGGATTGAAACCGATGACGCCTACGGCCGGGCGCGGATTAAAAACGTACAGACACCACGGCTGCTGAACGGTCTCAAAGACGGCACTATCGTGGTTGTAGCCGGTTTTCAGGGTGTTGATGTGCGCGGCAATATTACCACTTTGGGGCGCGGTGGATCTGATACGACCGCCGTTGCGATTGCAGCCGCAACACAAGCGGATGTATGCGAGATCTATACGGATGTGGACGGGGTGTACAGTGCCGACCCGCGTATTTGCCCGCATGCCCACAAGCTTGCGCGTATCTCGTACGATGAGATGCTGGAGATGGCTAGCCTTGGGGCCAAGGTTCTGCAGATCCGCTCGGTTGAATTTGCCAAACGCTATCAGGTGCCGGTACACGTCCGGTCGAGTTTTTCTGCTGGCGCAGGAACCTGGCTGGTAGAGGAGGATCAAAGCATGGAAGAGGTGATCGTCTCAGGCGTCACGTCTGATTTAGATCAGGCTAAAATTACCCTGCAACGTGTGCCTGACCGGCCTGGCCTCGCGGCTCAGCTGTTTATGCCAATTGCACGCGACAACGTTGTTGTTGACATGATTATCCAAAACGCGAGTGCCGACGACAAGACGGATATGACCTTCACCGTGCCCAAAGGCGATGTGCTCAAAGCCCTGGAGCACGTGAAATCCGCTGCCCCGGAGATCGGCGCCGGAGATGTGGTGTTTGATACCGAAGTGGCCAAAGTCTCTATTGTCGGGCTGGGTATGCGTAGCCACGCCGGAGTCGCCGCACGTATGTTTGAAGTGTTGGCGAAGGAAGGCATTAATATTCAGATGATTTCTACTTCAGAGATTAAAATCTCGATCATTATTGACGCCAAGTATGCAGAGCTTGCCGTGCGGGTGCTGCATGACGCGTTTATTCCTGCAACCCAGTTGGAAGATCAAGCGAGCCGAGCATGAAAAAGATTGCCCTGTACGACACGACGCTGAGAGATGGTTGCCAGTCTGAAGATGTGTCATTGACACTCGAAGATAAGTTGCGGGTAGCGGAACAGCTGGACGAGATCGGAATTCAATATATCGAAGGTGGCTGGCCAGGCTCTAACCCTCGGGACGAAGAGTTTTTCAGAGCCATTAAAAAGGTGCCGCTCAAGCGTGCTCGGATTACTGCCTTTGGCTCAACCCGACGGGCTAATATTACCGCTGCAGATGATTTCAATATTCGTCTCCTGCTCCAAGCCGAAACCCCGGTCGTGACCATTGTCGGAAAGACGTGGGACCTGCATGTGCGGGACGATCTGCGGATCTCGAAAAAGGCGAACCTGGAAGTGATCGGCGATTCGCTTGCCTATCTCAAAAGTCGTGTGGATGAAGTCATTTTTGACGCTGAACATTTTTTCGACGGCTATAAAGCCAACCCGAGTTATACCCTTGAATGTTTAACGGTAGCCGCGCAAGCCGGGGCCGACGTTCTAGTCTTGTGTGATACACGAGGCGGGAGCATGCCAGCCGAGATTGCAGACGGCATGCAGGCTGCTGTTCAAGCCCAGGCTGCTATCCAGGCCGGTAAGGTCCAGTTTGGGATTCATTGCCATAACGATAGTGAACTGGCGGTAGCGAACTCCTTGGCCGGCGTCCAGAGCGGGGCGGTCCAGGTGCAGGGCACGATTAACGGCTTTGGTGAGCGCTGCGGGAACGCCAATCTGTGTTCGGTCATCCCTAATTTGCAGCTCAAACTCGGCTACCGGTGTGTGAGCCCGAGCCAACTCAAACAGCTGCCCCATCTTTCGCGGTTGGTGTACGAGCTGGCGAATATTGAGCCTGATAAACGTCAAGCCTATGTGGGCGTCAGCGCTTTTGCCCATAAAGGCGGACTGCATGTGGCTGCAGTCCAAAAGAATAGAGAGACCTACGAGCACATTGATCCTGCATTGATAGGCAATACGCAGCGCGTGTTGGTATCCGACTTGTCCGGGCGGAGTAATGTCGTCTACAAGGCGAAACAATTTGGGCTTGATGTAAAGAGCGCAGATCCTGCGGTCAAGAAAATTCTGGATGAGGTCAAACAGCTCGAAAACGTTGGCTTTCAGTACGAGGGAGCAGAGGCGTCGTTCGAACTCCTGATGCGCAGGGCGCTCAACGGTAAAGTCCGCCACTTCCGCCTGATTGGGTTTCGGGTGATTGATGAAAAGCGCAAAGAAGATGAACCGCCGTTGTCCGAGGCCACGATCATGGTCGAGGGGCCAGATGGGCAGGTGGAACATACCGCCGCCCAGGGCAATGGTCCGGTCAACGCGCTGGACCGGGCCTTACGTAAAGCGCTCACAAAATTTTACCCTCAGCTTAAATCCGTTGAATTACACGACTACAAGGTCCGCGTGCTGGGGGGCGGCGAAGGGACGAGTGCAACGGTTCGGGTGCTCATTGAGTCTGGTGACGAGACCGACCGCTGGAGCACTGTGGGTGTTTCGCCCAATGTCATAGAAGCCAGCTGGCAAGCGCTGGTCGATAGTATGGAGTATAAACTCCAAAAGGATAAAAGGCGTACCAGACGTCGTTCTTCAGCCAAGGTTCAGGCGCTCGCTGCACGGCAAGCCGGGGCCTAGCGGACGTCTCATAAGCAAAGAATATGCCCTTCGCTGGCTCTCGTATGACAGAAAAACCGAGCAGTATTGTCCAGGCCGCGACTGGCGGCGTGCTGATGGGACTTGCGAATCTCGTGCCTGGTGTAAGCGGCGGGACCATGCTGCTTGTGACCGGAATCTACACGGAATTCATTACCGCAATAGCGGATGTTACCCGGTTGCGCTGGCGTGCGTCTTCTCTCATTTTTCTGAGTGCCGTTGTCGGAGCTGCAGCCAGTACGATTCTTCTGCTGGCCGGGCCGACGAAAACACTAGTCATCGAGCAGCGCTGGATCATGTATAGCCTGTTTATCGGGCTGACACTTGGGGGCGTACCGCTGATCTGGCGGCTTGCCCAACCCGTGTCCAAGAGTTTCTTTGTCGGAACAGGTGTGGCCTTTGCGCTGATGGTGCTTGTGGCCTTGGGTCATACCGCCCAAGCCGGACAAGAACAGGGCTCACTGTTCTTACTCTTTTTTGCCGGTCTGGTAGGCGCGAGTGCGATGATCCTACCAGGCGTGTCTGGAGGCTATCTCCTGCTTCTTCTCGGCCAGTATGTTCCCATCCTGACTGGCATTGAGAAGCTGAAAATAGGGCTGCTCGGAGCGGGCGAGGAAACGGGGCTGAACTGGCCTGTCTTGAATGAAGCTTTTTTTGTGGTTGTGCCGGTCGGCATTGGAGTCGTAGTCGGCGTAGTCGGTGTCAGTAATCTCATTCGTTGGCTGCTGGAACACTGTCGAACGGCCACTCTCGGCGTTCTCATGGGTTTGATTCTGGGTGCCGTGGTTGGCCTGTGGCCTTTCCGGACTGGTATCCAGCCTCAAGTGGGGGGTATGGTCAAAGGACAGATGGTCACACCCGAAACACTCATACAGATTGAAGTCGAAGACTGGCCGGTCCGATTTTTCACCCCGAGCCTTGGCCAGATAGGCTCGGGGTTGGTGCTCATCTGCCTCGGCTTGGGGGCTACACTGGCGCTCGATCGATTCAATACAAAATCTTCTCAATCCGATTGAGAGGACTATATTCCTCTTTTCTTGCACCCTTTTTGTTGACAAAAGCGTGCGGGAGCATGCACTATGGTCCATAGTGCTGATGCTCCCTTATGAGCGATCCTTAGTGGAGAAACGGGGAAGAAGCAGTGTGGCGGTGGGGTGGGGTGGTCCTCGGCGTCTTCCTCTGGGTGCTGGTTTTTGTGTCTGCATGTTCCCGCACCCAGTACAAGTATCACGTCGTTCGATCAGGTGAGACGCTGTCTGAGATCGGGTATGCATACCGCATTCCGTATCAAGAACTCGCAGCGCTCAATAATATTCGTGATCCCAACCAGATTCAGTCTGGGCAGCGCCTCCGTGTGCCACATGGAACCCTGTACCGTAGACCTGTAGAAACGACGGCCACAGCCACACTTCCTCCCCCGCTACGCGGGCGACGGCCACGCGGACAGCCGCCACCACCACGCTGGAAACCGAAGCCGCCCCCTGTGCAGCCGCCGATTCCTGATGATGCTGGCAAACTTTTTAGTTGGCCGCTTGAAGGAACCTTGACGTCTCGATTCGGGCCACGAAACGGGAGCTTTCATGATGGCATCGATATCGCGGCTCCAGTGAGGTCACCCGTACGCGCGGCAGCAGCCGGGCGTGTCATCTTTAGTGATGATTTGCGCGGTTATGGCAAGATGGTGATTCTGAAACACGCCAACGGTTTCACGACCATTTATGCGCACCATCACCGCAATCTGGTCAAAGATGGCCAAACGGTGCAACGGGGCGATATCGTGGGCGAGGTCGGAGAATCGGGTCGGGTGAATGGGCCCAGTTTGCATTTCGAGGTTCGCAGCGGTAAAACCGCGCGCAATCCGATACATTATTTGCCATCCGTGCGGCATGCGACACAGAGCAGCCGAAGCCCGTAGGAGGAGCGTATGTCTGATCTGAAAACCCTTATTCGTGAAGTGCCTGATTTCCCCAAACCCGGCATACTGTTCCGTGATATTACCCCGCTGCTGGCTAACGGGCCGGCGTGGCGCGACCTCGTGGACCAGCTTGCTGAACGTTACCGCAACCGGATCGATATCGTTCTTGGCATTGAGTCGCGCGGCTTTATCTTTGGTTCAGCCCTGGCCTATGCCCTGGGCTGTGGATTCGCTCTTGTGCGCAAATCGGGCAAACTGCCGGCTGCGACCTTTGAAGCTCGCTATGAGCTGGAATATGGTACGGATACCTTAGAAATTCACCAGGACGCTTTTCCGCACAACAGCCGCGTTTTACTGATTGACGATCTTTTAGCGACTGGCGGCACTGCGCAGGCTGCGATCGCTCTTGCCGAAAAACTACAAGCAAATATTATCGAAGCCGCATTCCTCATTGAGCTGTCTTTTCTTGGTGGCCGCAAACGCCTCGTGCCGTACAAGGTCTTTTCGTTCATCCAATACGACAGCGAATAAGCCAACCTCATAGAGCAAAACAGGCCGCCGCGTTTACTATGGCGGCCGAAGTCACGACGCAAGATCCGACCTTGGCGGCCGTGAGGGGCATCGGCGTTGGGATGTCGCCTCACGCACCGTCTCCTACGCCTGCCATTAGCGATTCGTCGGCATTCTCTATCGAAAATCCTGCTTGATTAGGCTTGTTGCCTTCGAAGTGTTGGAATTTAATAGGAAGTGTCGACTCTTAGAATGTTTCATTCTATCATTTCTGACCTATCGTTAATAACAATCCGAAGGAGGTGCAGATTGTGGATATTATAGACCAACAGCTTGTTCACTTGCTTGCCGAGAACGGCCGCATGACGCATGAGGAATTGGCCCGCGTCGTGCCCCTCTCGCGTCCATCCGTCCATGAGCGAGTCAAACGACTCGAAGCGCACAGCGTCATCCGTGGGTATCACGCCCGGATCGATTGGAGCACTCTCGGCCAGCCGCTTACGGCTTTCATCTGGGTAACGAATCGTGAGAAGTCTGACGATACCGCGACAGCTCTTTTGCATCTGAATTGTCCGGCCGCGGTGATTGAAGAATGTTACGGCATGACCGGGGAGTGGTGTCTCAGCCCCAACGGGCTGGGTCCACAACCCGTAAAACAGAAGGGAAGAAGAGACTATGACCCATACCAACCCAACGAATTTGGGCTACCCGGTCATTGGCATGGAGGGCGTGGCGCTCCTGCGTACCTGGCTGACTGGAAACAGGCCGGAGGTACAGGCGCGCATCCAGGAATTGACGACGTTCGTCACCCAGCCCAGCGAAGGGCCGCTTGCGATCGAGCTCGATGTGCCAGAAAGAAATTGCGAGGCAGGCTATGCTGCCTGGGCGGCGACCTATGATAGTGCTCTGAATCCGCTCATTTGTTTAGAAGAGCCCGTTGTCCAAGCGTTGATCGACCGCCTGCCGCCGGGGACTGGGCTGGATGCGGCGTGCGGAACAGGTCGACATACTGCTTACATAGCGGCGCATAAGCATCCGGTCGTGGGAGTTGATGTGAGCGACAAAATGTTAGAAAAGGCGCGAACTAAGCTTCCGGCGGTGGAGTTTCGCGCCGGGGATCTCTTGCATCTGCCTGTTGAGACCGCAAGCGTAGACTTTGCCGTTTGCGCTCTTGCACTCACCCACTGTGCAGACTTGACTCGACCGCTGCACGAATTGGCGCGGGTAGTGCGGCCCGGTGGCCGTGTGATCCTTTCAGATCAACATCCTATCATGACACTTTTGGGTGGGCAGGCGCTCTTTGCGGCTGAAGATGGGAGCTTTGCCTATGTCCCGAATTACTTTCACACCCATAGTGCTTATTTTACGGCTTTTGAGGCCGCTGGGTTGAGCGTTCTGCACTGCCTTGAACCTGTCTATGGTCAAGAGGAGATCTCGGTGCTGCTGGCGGCAGTGGGACTACAGGGCATAGCAGATGAAGCATTTAGGGCTGCTCTGCAGGGAGTGCCCGGGGCGCTTATCTGGGAGTTGGAGCGTAGCGAATAGAGCTTTTTCTCAAGGTACTACGTTATGATCCAAGCTATTCTATTTGATCTCGACGGTTTGATGGTCGATAGTGAGCCGCATTCACGCGCCTCATGGCAGGCCGTCATGGCCAGGCGCGGGGTGACGCTAGAGCCGTCGGTTCTCGACGGCATCTTAGGCCAGCGGCTTATTGAGACCGCGCGCCTGTTTGTCGAGCGGTACAATCTGAGCGACGCTCCGGAACAGCTGAGTCAGGAAAAAGAAGCCTACCAGATCGCTTACCTGAACGGACAGGTAAAACCCATGCCTGGACTGTCCGTCCTCCTGGACGATGTGGAGCGCCGGGGTGTACGGACGGCGGTCGCGAGTAGCGGCGCGCGGGTGTACGTCCAGGCCGTCCTGGATGAGATACGTTTGGCGCATCAATTTGAGACCCTGGTCACTGCGGAAGACGTAGTCCACGGGAAGCCGGCACCCGACGTCTTTCTCCTGGCTGCGCGGGCTGTGGATGTTCCGCCGGAACAGTGCCTCGTGTTAGAAGATGCACCGAGCGGGATACAAGCGGCGAAAGCCGCCGGCATGCGTTGTGTTGCTATTCCGCACCAATATACGCGAGGTCTTGATCTTTCTGGCGCAGACTGGATCCTTGCCTCTCTTGCCGATGTCCGGACCATTCTGGACGAGATCGGCACACCCTAGATCCAGACTCAGAAGATCAATGGCCCGGTGTTCCTCAGCCCCGTCCTTGCCCATCGGCCGCTTCGTCTCCGAGCTCTGGCCTAGTGCAGGATCAAGGGACGTGTTTTGATAGTTGGGGCAAGTGTTCACAGCCATAATAGTCACAGATCCGTTGGGTGAGTTCCCGGGCGGTGAGTTTGCGCGTCGGCTCGACAACCGCGCGTTTGCCGTGCAGCCAGCGCGGCTCGATCGGGTTGAGCCACGGGCTCTTCGTGGGCAAGCGGCAGACGAGGAGGCGGACGCCCCCCGTCCGCTTCGCGCGCTGATTGTGCGCCCGAATCCAGGTCCGGACGGCGGCGCTGGTAAGCCGCGAGACATTGTCCCAGATCAAGACCCAGGTCGTCTTGCCTTCCGCGTGTAGCAGCCGATCTCGCCACTTTTTTTTCGCTGGTACGCGGGATCGGGACTGGTAATTCACTCCCGCGCACGGCGCCACTTCACCCCGAGGCGCAGGAGCGCTTGGCGAATGGTTTCATCGCTCATGCGGCGGGTGGTGAGGCCTTGAGTAAAACACATGTCGGCGACCAAGTTTAAGGTCCATGTGGAGCGCGGGTGGCCGAAGGTGCGCGGGGAACGGTGCAGCAGGGCGCGCATCTCCTCGCGCTTGGCAGCATCCAACTCAGCCTGGACCTGCTTGGCGCGGGAAGAGAGGCGCTGCAAACAGGCGACGCCGCGCGCGGCAAAGGCGCGCAGGACATTGCGCACGGTTTGGTCGCTACAGCCCACGTGGACCGTAATCTGGGGCGCGCGCTGTGCCGGCGCCACTGGCTAACAGAATGTGGCTGCGCCGCAACGTGAACGCGTCTCGGCTACGTAAGCCGGCCTGGACGGCGCGCGCTTCGGCGCGCGAGAAGGGACGGATTGTGATCGGAGGTCGCATCCCCACAGT
>CAUZQN010000028.1:0-11039 GCA_963581605.1 uncultured Binatia bacterium (SeqCode) | reverse complement strand
TGTCGTGGCGAACGATGTGCGCGTCTTCCATGATGTTGCCGGAGTGTACGGATTTCTTGGTTATGACCATCCGCTTATAGGTGTCTCGTCCCGCTCATTAGGCAAATTGGCGTGTGAGATCTACGCCGGGAATGGCATTGTCGCCTACTTTGCCGAGCCAAAAAACGATGCGGCGGTTCTGACAACACCCGAACTCTCCTATCTGATTAGTAAGTTGGGTGCAGTTGGTGGGATTAATCTTTCCGCGTCACATAATCCACCCGACGACAATGGCATTAAGGTCTATGATCAATACGGGAGTCAGCCCGTTGCTCCGGACGACCAACGCCTAGTCGATATTATGGTTCAGGCAACTGACATTCACCTGCTTCCATTCGATGAGGCGCTGGGCCAAGAAATGGTTCGTAGCATTCCGGGCCAACTGCACAAAGAATATGTTGAGATGTATGTGCAGTTATACGGCGGAATTCATACGCCGCAACAGGAGAGTCCGGTCGTCTTTACCCCGCTGAGTGGCTGTGGACTCACAACTGTTGGGGATATTTTCAAACGACTGGATTTTCCTGTCTTGACCCCGCCCGATCAGGGGCCGGATGGAACCTTTGCAGTCATTCCATTTAAAGCCCCCAACCCCGAAGTTCCTCAGGCAACTGATCCGGCAAAGGTCTTTGCGGATGAAAAGGGAGTGGGAATCGTGCTCTCGAGTGATCCCGACGCTGACCGGATCGGCCTTGAGATCAAATTGCCGGATGGCTCGTGGTACCATTTTGATGGCAACCAGATCGCCTCAGTGCTGTGCTATTTTCTGATGCTGGACCCCAAAGGTCCACAGCGCAGGGGATTGGTTATTGAGACCCTGGTGACTACGAAGCTGATTGGTAAAATTGTTGAGCAGGCCGGTGAGTCTTGGATCGTTGACGATCTTCTCGTCGGCTTCAAATACGTCGCCTCTGTCTTAAAAGAGCTCGAACGAGCTGGGCATTATAAGAATGTGCAATGTTCTCCTGAGCAATTAGTGTTGGCTGTGGAGGAGAGTCATGGCGGGATGTTTACCCCGGAGATTAAAGATAAAGATGCGGCACCGGCCTGTTTGTACTTGGCGACGTTATACCAACAGCTGCGCCAGGAAGGAAAAACCCTGCTCGACTACTACATCTATATCCTGGAAGAGTTGGGCGGATATGCTGATGTTAATCGTTCCATCATGATGGTCGGCGTGGAAGGAGTCTTACGTCGGGATCGTATTATGCAATCCCTGCGTGACAGACCACCAGACAAGCTTGGGGGATATACGATCACAAAGATGGTCGATTACTGGGATGAAGACAGCTTTGGGCCCTTTGTCAGTGAGACCGATAAACTGCCTCGGAATGTCCTGCAAGTTTTTACGGATGCATGTGTCGTGATTATCCGTCCGTCGGGGACAGAACCAAAACTCAAATTTTACTGTCAGCTTTTGCCCCAAGAGAGAGCTGCCTCCCTCCGAGGCAGCTCTCTCTTGAACGAGGTGCGGACCAAGGCAGAGACGGTTGCCGGACACGTCTATAATGATTTGCTGGCTTATCTTGACTGTCGCTTGAGTACGGCAAGCTTGCTGCTGCCCGATATTATTGATCTTGAGCGCAAGCAGTCTTTTGATCAACATATGGTTCCACAGTTTCGACAAGCGCTTTTTGCCGGAAACTTTACGAGTCTAGACCAAGCCCTTTCTTGGCTTCGAGAAGAAGGCGCAGCCATGGTCCCTGGCGCAGATCCTTTACCAGCGCTGAAAGTACCGTTTACGGCACTGTGTAAGCAGTGGAGCCAAGAGGGAGCCATGAGTCCCGTGCTGGCGGAACTGATGCAATGGGCACAAGCGTAGCCGCGAAAGACAAAGGCAGTGAGCAGAGGCATATGCGGTGGGTGAGCGTGATCGGTGGCGGGACCGGCTCGTTTAGCATTTTGTCCGGCCTCAGGACGTATGAAGAGCTGTGGATACAATCCATCGTTACCATGATGGATTCGGGCGGGGACTCGGGCCGCTTACGGGACGAATTCGGCGTGCTGCCACCCGGCGATCTGCGCCGCTGCCTGGTTGCGTTGTCTGAAGAGACACAGCTCCTGCGTGACTTGTTCTCTTTTCGTTTTGTTGATGCGCCGCTCGAGGGCCGGAGCTTCGGCAATCTGTTTTTTTTGGCCCTGACGAAGATCCTCTCGTCCGAGAAACAAGCCATTGAGGCGCTCAGCCGGATACTCAAAATCAAAGGCCGCGTATTGGCTGTGACCTGGAATAACTCTCATCTCTATGCAGAGTTGGCCGATGGGACGTTAATTGAGGGAGAGGCCAATATCGATGTGCCCAAGCATGATTCGTCTATTCCGATCCAGCGCGTATATCTCAAACCTGAGGCCCAGGCGAACCCTGAAGCGGTGCAAGCCATTCGAGAAAGCGATTTCATTATCTTTGCCCCAGGCAATCTGTATACGTCGACCATTCCAAATTTGCTGGTGACAGGGATTCCGGAAGTGCTACAAACCGCGCGGGCGCCGCTCATTTATATTCTGAACTTGATGACGCGCCACGGGGAAACTGATGGCTATACCGCCTCTCAGCATGTGGCAAAGATGGCTGAGTACGCAGGAAGACTGCCTGATGCCGTTGTCGTCCACCGCGGCAAGGTTCCTGAAGAGCTGGCCTTCAAATACCAGGAAGAAGAGGCAGCACAAGTGCAGCTCGACCTTGGGGCACTCTACAACCTTGGTGTGAAAGTCGTGAAGTTTGGGGACGTCATGTCCGCAAACTCGCTCGTGCGGCATGACCCTGCGCGGACGGCAAAGGTGTTAATCGAACTGTTTGAAGAGCTCGATCCGCTAGGAAGTAAGGAGAGCCAACAATCCTCATAATGCCTCATGAAGAAGGTGGGGATGGTTCTTTTTGCGTCATTTGACGCAACGTCTCGACTTCCCGAGCGAGCTCGCGCTGGCGGCGTGAGACGGAGAGTACGTACAGAAAAATCACGATCCATACGATGCTAAATGCCGCAAAGAGATACGTCATAGCCTTTCCTTTTCTACGATGAAGCCAGTATGTGTTGGCGTAGCGCAATGATATCGTTGCGCAAATGTAAACTCTGCAGCCTGAGCCATAACAGCCAGGTGAACAAACACACAAACGCTCCTGTACACACCAGGAGTGTCCAGGCCATTTCGGGTGCCATTTGTTCGACTTTGGGGTGAATGCCGCGCCACAGACGAATAGCAATATAGAGAATGGGAATGTCGATAACGCCAATAATACCGAGTACGGCGGCATACCGGGCAACCGTTTCGGTATCCCCGGCAAAGACGCGCAGCAAGACATAGGCGGCATAAATAAGCCAGAGTACCAAGGTCATGGTCAGACGCGGGTCCCACGTCCACCAGACGCCCCAGATAGGCCGTGCCCAGATTGGCCCGGTCAGCAGGACAAGAGTGCAGAATACCATGCCGACTTCAGCGGCCGCCTGAGCCAGCAAGTCAGCGGAACGTTTGCCCTGCCACAAGAAGGCTGCGCTGGCCCCAGCAACGATAAAGAAGCCCAGAAATGCCATCCAGGCGGAGGGCAAGTGTATATAAAAAATGCGTTGCGCGGCACCTTGCACCCGTTCGTTTGGGACATACAGGAACACCATGGCCAGCGCAGCCAGCATGCCGGCAGCGGTGAGCCAGGGCAGGATGACATCCAGGATGACAGCATTGAACGGCGAATGTTTTTTCATGAGAACCCCATTATAGCGTCTTGAATCTCTACTCCATCTCTACTCTTGCAAAACAAAACCAAACGTAAGCCAGCTAGTGACAACAAAGATAACGTCGAAGGCGACTAAGACTCGTAACCATACCCCCGTCCATACATCTCCGGCTAAAAGTGCTCCAGTGACCTGAACGACGGCGATTAAGAGGGGTACGAGGAGGGGCAGGAGCATCAAAGGGAGCAGGATCTCTCTCGCCCGGGTGCGAACCGTCATGGCAGCAAACAACGTCCCTAGGGCTGAGAAACCAACGATACCGAGCAGGAAGACTAAGGGCAGGCCAAGGAGAGAAGCGGAAAAAGGGATGCCGAGAAGCGCAAGGGTGAGGGGCGTCACGATTGTTTCAACGAGGGTCAGAAAAAAGACGTTGCTCAAGAATTTCGCAAAAAAGAACTGGCCCGAATCAATCGGGCACAGTAAGAGTCCATCAATGCAGTTGCGTTCGTGTTCAAGTATGAATGCGCGTTGGATGCTTAGCATACCGGCAAATATGAGCGCAATCCAGAGCAAGGCAGCCCCCAAGGCCGGGTCTTTGAGTTGTTCTGGGGTGAGAGCAAAGACAAACACCAAGACAATGAGAATGGCCAGCACAAGGAGAGAGGAGACGCGCTCTTTGGTCCGCAGCTCTAAAAGAATATCTTTCCAAAGAATGGCTAACATGAGGCAGTGCGTTGGGTGCACGAATGATAGATCTCGGTGAACTCCTGAGCGGATGGGAGTGCATCCGCAGATTGCCAGGCAATCTGACCGCGATGCAGCATGATGGCCTGACTCAACAGCTGCCTGCTTTGATCAAAATCGTGTGAGGTGAGGACCACCGTTTTCCCCTGGGCTTTAGCGTTAGTCAACGTGTCGTCCAGAATTGCGACAGCCTGCGTATCGAGGCCGGTATAGGGCTCGTCGAGTAGCAACAGACCCGGCTCATGTAAGAGAGAGCGCGCCAGGCCGAGGCGCTGCTCCATACCTCGCGAAAAATGACGCACCGGCGTTGTGCGCCAATCTTGCAAGCCAACCTGTTCAAGCCGTTCATCGATCCGATCGGCGAGATTGGGCAGGCCATAGGCCTTTCCGTAAAACGTGAGATTTTCCTCTGGGGTCAGATCAGGATACAGGAAGCTGTCATGCCCCAGAAATCCGATCTTGCGGCGGATGGCCGGATCAAGCGGATCAACACCAAAGAGTGTAAGGGTTCCCGCCGTTGGTCTGAGCAGCGTGGCAAAGAGTCGCAGCAGAGTCGTTTTTCCTGCCCCATTGGGCCCGAATATGCCTACAGCCGCGCCTGGGCGAATGCAGCATGTTATGCTGTTCAGGACCGGTGTCCATGCGAAGGTTTTTTGGAGATTATGTGCCTCGATGACCCAGTTGCTCATTTCCTTCTTTGTCCGTGTTTGTCGAGGCTGGTCTTGGTTCCTCATCGGCCGTATCGGCCGCTCGGTTTTCTATTTGCTTGACAGCGCACAGGAAATTCTCTTGTATGTATGAAAGGAGGTCCGTATGACAGGTGTGATCAAGAAGATTGTGAAGGAGCGTGGATTTGGCTTTATCACTTCCGATGACGGGGGTGATGATATCTTTTTCCATCGCTCCCGTTTAGCTGAAAAAGTCTTTTTTGAAGATCTACGCGAGGGCGAGGAGGTTCAGTTTCAGGTCAGGCCTGGTGAAAAAGGCCCACAGGCATTCGATCTCAAGCTCCGCTAGGCAGACTCTTTCTTCCCTTTCTTACTCAGCTCCTGCCCTGACTGTTCAAGACGATCCAATTGCGTGAGTGCTTCTACCGCGCGGGTTTCATACTTCCGACGAGTCAGCTGATAATCTTCCTCGGTCAGCTTGCCCATCTGTTTGTCAAACTCGGCTTCTTTAATTGCGGCATAGGCATCGGTTTTCTGTTTCTCCCAACGTGCCACATGATCTGCATGATCCGCATGATCCTCGGGTGAGGAGGCCTGCATAAGAGAAGTGCTCGCAGTGAGTAAAGGCAAGGCCACGAATACGGCAACCATACCAACGAAAAGAAGACCGATAGCATACAGGAGGAAAGTCATAGCCCTAAAGCGTCCTCACCGTCGGCTCAGCCTTCAAAATCATCTAGTTCTTTTTGCAGCCGTTCCCGATATGGATTCGGCTCGTCAGGAGGAGCAGCGGACGCTTGATCTTGCGGGCGGCGTTTTGTCCAGCGCAGACTGATCAGGCCTATGCCCACCCCGCCAATGAGGACCACGAGAAACGGGGTGATCCACGCCACCAGGTTGAACCCGGAAGTCGTTGGCGCAGATAAGACTTTTTCCCCATAGCGAGACACAAAAGAGGTCAGGATGGCGTCCTGAGACTCCCCCTGGCCGATTTGTTCCGCAATCTGTTCTTTTGCCGGAACAGCAAAACCACACTGCAGGTGATTGCAACTGTGGACGGTCAGGCCACAGCTGCACTGACACGTCAACGATTCCTCAACCGCCTTATTGGTCGGGGCTGCGGCCAGTGCAAGAGAAAAGCCACACACCAGCAAGGGGAAGCAGAGTAAGCGTTTAATCCGCAACCGGCTCTCCTCGTATGCCTGCCGCTGCTCGGGCCAGCGCAAAGGCCTGTCGTTCAGCCAGATTCGGGACCATGATTACACACGTACCGAGGATCAGGGTAAGCCCACCGATCCAGATCCAAGAGACGAGGGGGTTAATAAAAACCTGAAACGTTGCCAGGCCAGAGGCTGCGTCGTACGCACCAAAGACGAGGTAGAGATCTTCCACCAAGGTCGAGCGAATATCAACTTCCGTCGTAGGTTGATTTTGTTTTTTATAAAAACGCTTCTCCGGATGCATGGTGTCAATCTGCCGACCATCGACGAGGACTTGTATGGTAGCGATCTGTGAAGAGATATGGGCATCATCGTGCTCGCGCATGCCCGTGTAGTGGAGCGTATAGCGCCCGACATCGAAGGCTTCATCAGCGCTTACGGTTATTTGTTTTTCAATTGTAAAAAATGCGCCCGCCACTCCAAAAAAGATGAAGACGATTCCGACGTGAACGATATACCCGCCGTAGCGGCGTGGATTCTTCCCCACGAGGCGACCGAATGCTTGGGGCGGGCTTTCGTGCAGCATCTCCTGTCTGGCCCGAGTACCGCGGTAGAACTCGACGAAAATACTCGCCAACACAAATCCGACCAAGGAGAAAATGACCAGCGCATAATAGTCACGGTAGCCGAGGAAGAAGAGCAGCAGGCCAGTCGCCAGACCCGTCAGCAGCGGAACGGTGAACTGTCGTTTCATGCTGGTCCAACTTGCCCGTCGCCAGGCAATAATCGGTCCGATCCCGGTGAGGAATAGCAGCATGACGCCGAGCGGCCCATTGACCTTATTAAAGAATGGCGGGCCAACCGTAATTTTCACTCCCCGCACCCACTCTGAAAGAATGGGAAAGATCGTCCCCCAAAACGTGGCGAACGCAAGACCGACTAACATGAGATTATTGAACAAAAAGGCCGCCTCGCGCGACAGCATGGAGTCTAGTTCGTTTGTGCTCTTGAGTTCGGGTAGACGGTACAGGAGTAAACCGATCGAGACGATCAAGACGAGAACTAAGAATGTCAGAAAATACGGGCCCAAGCCGGACTGGGTAAAAGAGTGGACGGACGAGATCACCCCGCTACGCGTCAAAAACGTTCCGAAGATCGTGAGTGCAAAGGTGAGGATGACCAAGACCATATTCCACACCTTCAGCATATCTTTCTTCTCTTGAATCATGACTGAATGCAGATAGGCCGTGGACGTAAACCAGGGCATAATGGCGGCATTTTCAACCGGGTCCCAAGCCCAGTAGCCTCCCCAACCTAAGACTTCGTATGCCCAGCGTCCTCCCAGGAGATTACCCAGAGAGAGAAAGAACCACGAGGTCAAGGCCCAGCGTCGAGTCGTGCGGATCCACACGTCGCCAAGTTTCCCGGTGGCGAGGGCTGCCATGGCAAAGGCAAAGGGAACCGATGCGCTAATAAAGCCCAGATACAGAGCGGGCGGATGAATGGTCATCCAATAATTCTGTAAGAGCGGGTTGAGATCCGACCCCTCGCTCGGGATAAAGGCTAATCGTTCAAACGGCGGCGTGATGAAGCACAACAGGCCGAGGAAAAACAGGGTAATGGTCATGAGCGTCGCTGTCACATACGGCATCAGCTCTTGGTTTTTTGTCCGGTTCTGGAAGTGAACTATGGCAGAGAATAGGCACAGGATGAGTGTCCAAAAAAGCAAGGATCCTTTTTGTCCGCCCCAAAAAGCGGCAATAGTATATTGGATGGGGAGGGTCGAGCTGGAATAACTCGCGACGTATTCTACATTAAAGTCCCGCGTCAGCAGGGCGTGCAGGAGAGCTGCTGACGCGACGACCACACAGCCGCACACGGCGTAGGCAGCCTGTGTTGCGCTTGCTATCCATGCCGGTCGACGCGTTCGGACCCCCCATAGACTGGTAACAATGGCGTAAGCGGACAAAAGACCGGCGAGATAGAGGGCAAGGGTGCCGAGATGTGTCATAGATGTATTATGCCATAGAGAGTGCCGGGCCGTATCCTCACTGTATCTTGCAGCGACGGCCGGGAAGGGCGGTGGAGTCCAGTGGATGCACTCTCTTTGGACTAGCTTTCTTGGAGCCGCTCACTTATTTCGGGCTCGTATTTTGACGGACAGCTGGTCATGATGGTCGAAGCAACGAGATTTTGTTCCGGGGTGTAGACCCCTTCGACAACGACGTCTCGACCTTCAGCGAACATGTCGGGTACAATCCCTTGGTAGTGAACCGGGACGCCGGGCGCCAAAGGCGCCGTCGTTTCGTCGATTGGGATGAGCACAAAATCGAGGTTCAGTGCCGCAGGGTCCCACTGCATAGAGCCATCTTGAACACGGCCGGCAATACGTACGTCTGTATTTGTGAACGTTTCTCTTTTAAGCATGAATTCGTCTATAGTGAAGTAATATACTTTTGTTTCTTGTATGCCGGTGTAAATGAGATAGCCTACCGCAACGACGATAAGGAACGCACCGACAAGAAACTTGCACTGTTTTGTCCCCATACCCCACAGCTAGCCGATTTCAAGACGCCACGCAAGCAAGCGAGGCAAGCGCGGAACTGGTAATTGATTGACTTTCTAGCCCTGTTTCTGTATGAGGGAGGCTTGATCGGACTGTGTGAAACGTCATGTTTGAAGCCCTAGGCGAAAAGCTGGATGGGGTGTTGCGCCGCGTGCGTGGACACACCAAGCTGACTGAAAAAAATATCGATGAAGCTCTGCGAGAAGTGCGCCTTGCCCTGCTGGAGGCAGACGTCAACTTCCGTGTAGTGAAGGACTTCATCGAGCGGATTAAAACCCAAGCGCTCGGTCAGGACGTCCTGACCAGCCTCTCGCCAGGCCAGCAGCTCATTAAGATCGTCAGTGCGGAGATGATATCCCTGCTGGGTGGAGAGCATACCGAGCTGGACTTGTCTGCCCAGCCGCCTGTGGTGATCCTCTTAGTAGGACTGAATGGGTCAGGCAAAACTACGACGGCTGGTAAACTCGCTCGGTATCTCAAGATCGAACGACAACGCTCTCCCTATCTTATTCCTGCGGACACCGTTCGGCCGGCAGCGATTGATCAGCTCGAAATTCTTGCCCAAGAAATCGGAGTGCCCGTCTACCCGACGCCTAAAGACGGCTCGGCTGACGACCCTGTTGCCATTGCCCAGGCAGGGATAGCTGCAGCTCGGCAGCAGGGGTGCGACGTTGCCTTGATTGATACAGCCGGCCGGCTGCAAGTTGATGACGCGTTAATGGCAGAGCTGGAGCGGATGAAAGCTGCCGTTCAGCCACACCAGACCTTGCTTGTGGCGGATGCCATGACCGGGCAGGAAGCGGTGAATGTCGCGACCGGATTCCATACTCGTCTTGAGGTGGATGGCGTCATTCTGACCAAGATAGAAGGTGATGCCCGAGGGGGCGCTGCCTTATCTCTTCGCTTCGTAACAGGGACGCCCATTCTTTTTGCTGGGGTGGGTGAAAAGCTTGATGCGCTCGAACCGTTTCACCCGGATCGGATCGTCTCACGTATCTTGGGCATGGGCGATGTGCTGTCATTGATCGAGAAGGCCGAAAAGGTTTACGATCAGCAACAGGCGGATGTCCTTGAGAAGAAACTCAGGAAAAATCAGTTTACGCTTGAGGACTTCCAAGAGCAGATGCGTATGCTCAAGAAAATGGGCTCCATTACGGACCTCATGTCTCTCCTCCCTGGGGCTAAAAAGATGCTCAAGGGCGCGGACATGGAGGGGGCGGAGAAAGACTTCAAGCACATTGAGGCGATCATCAGCTCGATGACCAAAAAGGAGCGGCACAGGCCGGAACTGCTCAATGGCAGCCGCCGCAAGCGTGTTGCGAAAGGCAGTGGGACGTCGGTGGTTGAGGTAAACCGTTTTCTCAAGCAATATCTTGAAGCAAAAAAGATGATGAGGAGACTTTCCGGGTTTGGCGGGGGGAAGAAAATGAAAAAACGTTTTGCTCTCCCGGCCTGGGGAAACTAGAAGACTATGGTAAAAATTCGACTGGCTCGACATGGGGCCAAAAAACGCCCCTTCTATCGTATTGTCGTTGCAGACTCACGGTCGCCGCGGGACGGACGGTTCCTTGAGCGTATTGGCTCATATGATCCGACCAAGAACCCGGCGGTGGTTGAGATTAAGCAAGACAAGCTTAACAAATGGCTGCAGAATGGAGCTCGGCCGACCGAGATAGTTGTCCAGCTGATCAAAAAAGTGGGGAAAGCACCGGAATCCTGATCCTGTAGGGGAGAATGCCATGAAAGAGCTTGTTATATACCTGGCCAAGGCCCTGGTGAACAACCCGGACGAAGTCGAGGTCTCAGAAATTCAAGGGGAAACGGCGGCAATCCTTGAGCTTCGCGTTGCAAAAGAGGATCTCGGCCGCATTATCGGTAAACAAGGGCGTACCGCGAAGTCAATCCGCACCTTGATCAATGCGGCGGCTTCTCGGACAAACCGAAAAGTTGTCCTCGAGATCGTCGAAGATAAGTGACGCGCAAACCGCGGCCGAGTTGATTGAACTTGGTCGCGTGGTCAACACGCACGCCGTGCGGGGAGAGGTTCGCTTCCTCCCGTATGCCCCTCCATGTCCGACGTTGCGGTCCGGCCTTACGGTCATACTCCGAAAGAAAGACCAGGCAGGCCAGACGTTTGAGATTGCGCAAGTCAGACCACACGCCGCCTTTCTGCTTCTGAAATTTAAAGGCATAG
>CAUZQN010000027.1:0-11120 GCA_963581605.1 uncultured Binatia bacterium (SeqCode) | reverse complement strand
AACCTGTTGGTCAAGAAGAAACCGGTTGAGATCGTCAGTCAGATATTTTTTGCTTGTGGAGTCGACTGGAAGTCCAAGATCGGCATTAATCGACTGTAAAAGCTCAACGGATGAAAGAGCAGGATTAAAAATATACGCGACGGTAGTATGCTCATCCAAGTCGTTGATCAAGGTGCGCAGGAGCGTTGTTTTTCCCGCACCTATCTCTCCAGTCAGCACCACCACGCCATTGCCTTCACTCACCCCAAACAGGAGGTGGCCAAGGGCCTCTTGGTGATTCGCGCTCAGGAAAAGGTAACGTGGATCCGGAGTGAGGCGAAATGGATTATCATCCAAACCGTAAAACGCTTCATACATAGGCGTCTAGCAGGTGGTAGCCGTCGCATAAATGCGATCGCACTTATGCCTCGTTTCATATTGAGCTGGGCTCAATAGGGAGTCAAGGCCAAAGACCATACGGATTGCCTTCATATCTCAGATTCGGTAGAACGGGGCAACATTATGGACCAAGCGCGTGATTCTCATTATGCCGCATCCGGTGTTGATAGTACCAAAGCTGAGGCAGGTTTAGACCGACTCCGCGCTTGGGTCGAGCAAACATTCCCCTTCAACCCCAGTGCTCGGCCGCATCTTCCCCTTGGATATTTTTCCAATATCATTCGTCTCGATGGTCTTGACCTCGGCATTGCCATTACTACGGATGGAGTCGGGACCAAACTCCTTGTTGCCGAGCTCATGGAGAAATACGATACGGTTGGCATTGATTGTATTGCCATGAACGTCAACGACCTGTTGTGCGTTGGTGCAACCCCGATCTCGTTTGTCGACTATCTCGCCGTTGAAACCTTGCAACCGGATGTGCTCGACGCGCTGGGTCAGGGCCTCTGTCGTGGGGCTGAGCTTGCACGGGTTAATATTTCAGGTGGGGAAATCGCCCAGCTCAAAGAAATGATTCGAGGCATTCGAGACGGCAGCGGCTTGGACCTTGCCGGAACTGCCATCGGCACTGTTCCTCTTAACCGCGTCATTATTGGGAAAGATATCCAACCTGGAGACACGGTCATCGGCCTGGCCAGTAGCGGCATCCACAGCAACGGCTTATCGCTCGCCCGGCAGGTCTTACTCAAGGACGCCCAGCTCACGGTGGGGAGTCATCAGCAAGAGTTCGGGCGCACGGTTGGTGAAGAACTGCTCGAACCAACCCATATTTATGTGCCTGAAATTGTCGCCATGTTTGCGGCAGGCATCAATCTGAAAGCGCTCATCCATATCACGGGCGATGGCTTCTTTAATCTCACCCGGACCGAAGCTGCAATTGGTTATCATATTCACACCTTGCCGCCACCGCTGCCGATCTTCACCGTGCTACAAGATGCTGGACAACTCACCGATGCGGAAATGTATCAAGTCTATAATATGGGCATTGGCTTCTGCGTGATTGTGGCAGAAACAGATGCGGACCGAGTGATGCAGATCACAACCGAGCACGACGTCCGTGCCTGGCAAATAGGAACGACGGTTGAATCGCCAGAGCGGACCATCACCATTGAACCGCGACAGCTACAGAGTCGTGAGGGTCATTTCGTTTCCCTTAAGTAGCCGTTCCCACTATGGCCGACCTCACCACGCTCAATAACGAGTCGCTCATTGAGCTTATCGTTGTGGGAAGAAAAACCGGACAACCACGTAGCGTCAACATCTGGTTCGTTGCGACCAATGACAAGATCTATGTCACCTCCGGCAGAGGATCGGACGCGCAGTGGATTAAAAACCTGAGACACACCGCAACGGTCACGTGTCAAATCGGCTCCACCCGGTTGCAAGCAACCGCCACCTGGCTGGAGGGGTCACACGTTCAAGAAGACATATTCCCGCTGTTCTTTCGGAAGTATTTTCTCGCCCGAATCTTCGGCTGGATCGGCTGGTATAAAGAAGCCTTTGCGTTTGAGATTACCCCGAACGAAATGAATACGTAGCGCTAGCCTAGCCCGCTTAACCCGTCATCACATCCAACCGCAGACACAGTTCGGTAAGTTCAGGGTACTGCTCGACGGCCTGCTGTCCTTCGGGCACGATTTTATCGTGCAAAAAGTGGAGCTGGCCGTAAACGGCCAGGTCGGCCACGCTGGGGTGGTCTAGCCCAAAGAAGAAGGGTCCCCGACCCAGCATCTTAACTAAGGACGCCAGGTGGCTTTTGAGTTCACGCACCAGTATATCTGCCGGCAACCGCCCGGTTCCTTGCGCCCGAATCTGCGAGAGCATCATACGTGGAGCCATGATCTTCACGATGGGTCGCAGAATCGGTGGAGCTGCGGAGACAAAGAGTTGTCGCGAGCGTTTCGCATTGGCCGGAATCGTCCAACGCAACGCCATACCGTACCAATACAAGGACTCGTCTGCCCAATCCTCAATCAGACGTTGCTGCGCGGCAAGCAGGGCATCGGCTGAAAGCAAAGGCGGGTCAGGCTGATAGTCGTCAAGTGCGTGCAGAATAAAGGTCGAATCAAAGAGGCGCTGTCCATCAAGTTCAAGCGCGGGCATCTTGCCTGTGGTCGGATTATTCCGACGCAGATCCTGAAACGTCTGTGGCTCGTGCAGCTCAAACGGCAGCCGCTTAAGCATGAGGCCCCGATAGACCTTTTCTACAAAAGGGGAGCGACGCGAGCCGTGCAGAATGATTTTCTTTTGTCCTGGCATGGTTCCTAGCGCAAGCCCCGGAAAAATTTTCGAAGGTCTTCCACTACCAGCTGGGGTTTCTCCATGGCCGCAAAATGGCCGCCGGCCGGCATGTCCGTCCAGTGCTGGACATTATACGCCCGTTCAGCCCACTCTCGTGGAGCGCGGGCAATTTCTTTTGGAAAAGATGCAATCCCGGTTGGCGCAGTGACCTTTTCATCTTTCCCAAGCCGCCACGGGTGATGCCGCTCTTCGTAATAAATACGCGAAGCCGAATGGAACGTCTGCGTTACCCAATAGATCATGACGTTGGTGAGGAGTTGATCTTTTGTGTACGAGTTCTCCGGATTGCCATCGCAATCACTCCACGTCCGAAATTTCTCGACAATCCAAGCACATAATCCAGCCGGCGAGTCATTGAGCGCAAAACCTAAGGTCTGGGGCTTGGTGCCTTGAATCTCTTGGTAGCCTCTTTCCTCTCGTTGCCACGCACCCATCCCTTTAAGGAACTCTTGTTCAGCCGCGCTCAAGTTTTGGCGGTTGGCAGGGTGAGGCGCGACCCCAATCATATTGAGATGGACACCGATAAGCTGCTCAGGATAGGCAAACCCCAGCCGCGAGGAAATCATCGATCCCCAATCGCCCCCCTGGGCTCCGTAGCATTCATAACCAAGCACATCTTTCATTAAGACGGCGAACCAATCCGCCATGCGACTGATATTGACTTTGCGCTCCTGGGTTGGACCGGAAAATCCGTAGCCCGGCAGAGAGGGCACGACGACGTCAAACGCATCAGCAGGATCACCACCGTGGGCCGCCGGGTCAGTGAGTGGCCCAATCACGTCCATGAATTCATAAAACGACCCTGGCCATCCGTGCGAAATAATCAGCGGGAGCGGGTTCGGCCCTTTGCCGCGTTCATGGATGAAATGAATCCCCTGGCCATCAATCGTGGTCTTAAAATGCTGCCAACGGTTGATCACCTGTTCCTGCGCCCGCCAGTCGTACTGGGTGCGCCAATATTCGACCAGCTGCTGGATATAAGACAGGTTTGCCCCGTAATCCCAGTCTGAATCAGGCAGCTCTCCCGGCCAACGAACCTGATGCAGCCGATTTTTGAGATCATCAAGAACGGTATCTGGAATATTGATCGTAAAAGGTTCCGGTGGGGTGTATTCCATGGTTTTTCCTCCTTCGGGCTAGGGGCAATGCCGGAATTGTCCGGGCGATTCGTGAACCGCCCCTACTTTTTCTGTGACTGCTTTTTCCGTCGTGCGCGCATCCGTTCCGCTATCACTTTCTCCTGTCCTCGCTCACTGGGCTGATAATACTGCCGCTTTGACAACTTCTCGGGCAAATGCCGCTGGTCAATCACGGCCTCCTCATAGTCATGCGCATACTGGTAGTCTTTGCCATAGCCGAGGTTTTTCATCAATTTGGTAGGAGCGTTACGCAGATGCAGCGGTACGGACAGCGGGCCATATTCTTTCACGTCTTCCTGGGCTGCCAACATAGCTTTGTATGACGCGTTTGATTTCGGCGCTGTGGCAAGATACGTCGCCGCTTGCGCGAGCGGGATGCGCGCCTCAGGCAGACCAACAAAATGGACGGCATCCTTTGTTGTTATGGCGAGCGACAAGGCGTGCGGGTCGGCGTTGCCAACATCCTCCGCAGCGAAGATCACCATCCGTCTGGCAATAAACAAAATATCTTCGCCCGCCTCAAGCATGCGCATCATCCAGTATACGGCGGCGTCAGGATCACTGCCCCGCAAGCTCTTAATAAAAGCGGAAATAACATTGTAGTGTTCCTCGCCACCCTTATCGTAGCGCAAGGATCTCTGCTGCGTCGCTTCTTTGACAAGAGGCAGCTCGAGATGCGTCGTCTTCTTTTGCACAGCCAGCGTTGCCACAACTTCAAGCGTATTTAACGCCACCCGCGCGTCGCCGTGGGCATAGTGCGCAATCATGTCGAGCACGTCTTCGTCAGCCACCAGGTGCTGCGACCCGAGACCGCACTCTTCGTCCTGCAGTGCAGCCTGAAGAATCTGCACCAGATCCTCCGACTCTAAGGCTTCCAACACCACCACGCGTGCACGGGATAAAAGCGGGGCAATCACTTCAAAAGACGGATTTTCGGTTGTCGCCCCCATCAGAATAGTCAGACCCTGCTCAACATGAGGCAGAAAAGCATCCTGCTGTGCCTTATTAAAACGATGGATCTCGTCAACGAATAAGACCGTTGATAGCCCCGTCTGCCGCTGGTGTGCTTTCGCCTGTTCGATAATCAGGCGCAGATCTTTGACCCCGGACAGGACAGCCGAGAAAGCGGCAAAGGGCAGATCCATAGCCTGTGCCAAAAGGTGGGCTAAAGTGGTTTTCCCACTTCCCGGCGGTCCCCATAAAATCAGAGACGAGAGCGCCTGCTGCTCAACCATCTGACGCAACAGCCGGCCAGGGCCAAGAATACGTCTTTGGCCCACATACGCATCAAGCGTCCGCGGCCGCATGCGCTCGGCAAGAGGGGCTTTCTTGGCTGCTTCCTTTACGGCAATATGGGCGAATAAGTCAGGATGGCGTGTTGACATGAGAACGTCATTATACCCGAGACAAAGCCAAAAGGGAGCGCCCGATCCTCCCCCACTCTAACCATGAACACGATTGGTCTGGTGATCAAAGTCAACACGCCAGAAGCGGTTACTTTGGGCCGAACGCTGATAGCTTGGTTGCAGAAACGGGGCAAAACCATCCTGCCTGAGGATAGGACTTGTAAAGAGCTCGGGCTTGATCGCGGCTGGCGGAAAGTTGAAATTCTGCAACAGGCCGACCTTGTGGTCGTGCTGGGGGGTGATGGGACTCTGCTGAGTGTTGCCCGCCGCGCGAATTCCCGCGAGGTACCGATTCTTGGTGTAAATCTGGGTGGATTCGGCTTTTTGACTGAGACCAGAACTAACGAGCTGCTGAGTATGCTCGAACAGGTTCTGAGCGGTGAGTTTGAAGTTGAACGACGGAGTTTGCTTGAAGCCACGCTGATCCGGAATGGCGGACACAGCCAGAACTTTCAGGTCCTGAATGATGTAGTCATTAACAAAAGCGCACTCGCCCGTATCATCGACTTGGAAACCTGGGTCGACGGCCAACACCTGTGTACCTACAAGGCTGATGGGTTAATTGTCGCCACTCCCACCGGCTCGACTGCGTATTCCTTAGCAGCAGGAGGTCCCATCATAGATCCCGCCGTCGGAGTAGTCGTGCTCACCCCGATCTGTCCGCATACCCTGACCAACCGCCCCATTATCCTGCCCGATTATGCAGACATTCGGGTTGTTCTGCGCACTGTTGACCAAGATGTTATTCTCACCCTCGACGGCCAAGAGGGCCATCCGCTCAAGAGCGGAGATACTGTCGGGATTAAGCGCTCTGGCATAACCGTCGTCTTAATCAAATCCCCTAATCGGACGTTTTTTGACGTTCTGCGCAGTAAACTGCGGTGGGGTGAACGTTAAGGAAAACACGATTGTGAAAAAATATTGTCGCTCTATTATCACGGGTCTTGCAGCCATTTTTTTCCTCTTCCCTTCCTCTGCGGCTGCAAATCCTTGTCAGGAAGGTCGGGATATTCTCGGGCTCGCCCTGCATCCCACCAAACAGGCAGACGACCTCGGTCTTTCTATTGCTGAGATCATACCGCTTACGCCAGGGTCACAGGCCGGCTTGCGCAAGGGCGATGTGCTAGAGCAGGTCAATAGCTGGCCCATACGCGACTGTAAGAGCTACCGGAAGGCAATCCGGGATGCGCAGAAAAAACAAAAGGCGGTCCTTTTCTTGGTGTCTCGCAAAGGAAAGCGTCAGCCTATCTTTTTTGAGCCGGAAATCTGGCGACGTGCAGAAGAGAAAAGAGAGGAAAAGCAAGCGGTCGCAAGTCTGCAATCCATGCTGTCTGCGCCATTACCAGAAGAGATAAAAAAAAAGACAGGTAAAGTCGGAGATCAGGCGTTGGCGACCTTACGTGGGTTGGAAACGATGACCTCACTTCCGAGTCTACTCCCGGTCTACGAAAAAGGCGTCAGAGCAGCCAGAATCCAACTCCGATCACTCGACCGGGGCAGCCAAGGCGAAGCAGAAAAACGCGTTGTGGCGGGCGCTAAAGTGCTCTTTGGGTATTACGAAACAGCACGCGCGATCCGTCAGTATAAGTCCGACTATGTGAGTCGTAAACGGTCGGATCTACGCAAAGAGCGGGCGGCAAGCTTTACCTCAGAAACTATGCCGTATTTCTACGATTCGCCGGTTACAGGCTGGGTCGATAAATACCCATTTCTGCGCGCCAGCATCAAAGATTCTCCGAATAAACTCGGGTTTGACTTTATCGAGCGTCCTGGCGGGTGGGACCCGGATAAAGCGGTTCGGCTGCTGTGGCAGCGCGCCAGAAGCGAGACAAACAAATTCGCCCAATGGATAAATGGGCAGGCAAGTACGAAGTAATACGTGCTAAGAACTACCGCCTCGTCTTTTCACTCAGTCCTCATTGCCGTTAGCTCATCATTCCACGTCAGAACGGCCACCAGCGTTCCCACACACTTGCTTGTGCAACATCGTGGGCCGCCGCAGCCTGCGTCTGCCCGAGCCGTGATCCATTCAGTGTCACCACAACAGACCCGAGAACCTGTCCAGCCGTAATCGGTGCAGGCACGCGCTGCGGCACATCGATTTCGATCTGGATTTTCTTTATTTCGCTCTTCTTGACCAACGTTCGGATCTCTCCCACTGCTACCAGAGGAACACGTTCGCGGACTCCGCCTTGCACAAAGGCGTGATGCGCAAGCGCATCGCCCGGTTTGACGGCGACGACCATACGATAATGGGCAAATCCACGGTTGAGAAGACGCATCGTACTTAAAAAGCACTGCGACCGCTGCTCAGTCCCAAGCACAACGGCAATCAGACGTAGATCACCACGCTGCGCACTGGCAGTGACACAATATCCGGCTTGACTGTGATAGCCGGTCTTAATGCCATCCGCACCACGATACTGCCGGAGCAACCGGTTGGGATTGGACAACAGAAAAGTGCCGTCTCGAAAGGGCGCTTCGCTCGTCGCCGCCCACTTTGCGGCTTCAGGAAACCGGAGGAGTTCACGACCCAACAGCGCAAGATCGTAGGCACTCATACGATCCTCTTCCTGTCCTAGGTCGGGGGGGAGACCGTGTACACTATTATATTGCGTTTCCTTGAGTCCAAGCTGTTCCGCCTTGTCGTTCATGAAGTCGACGAAAGCCTCGGAACTACCTGCCACATATTCAGCCAACGCGGTCGCGGCATCATTCGCAGAGTGGATCATCACGGCTCGTAGCAGTTCTCTCACGGTGAAGATTTCACCTTCTTTGAGATACACCTGGGAGCCACCCATGCGGGCCGCCCAGCGAGAAGTGGAGACCTCATCATCCATGCCAATCTGTCCATCTCTGATTTGCTCTAAGATAACGAGCGTTGTCATCATTTTGACCATTGAGGCCGGCTGCCACGGAATATGAGCGCCTTTCTCAAACAAAATGGTCCCGGTTTCCGGCTCCATCAAAAGGGCAGCCTTATAGGGGGCGGATTCTTCACCGGCTGCATCAGCTGCCAGCACGAGGTCTGCCGCACCAATGCCGACGGGGACACGCACAACCGCAAGGAAGACTGAGAGCAGCACCATCCCGAGCCTCCCAGAAACTGACCACACATCCCATCGCACCCACCCGCTCTGAGAAACATTACCCACCCCGAGACCTCCTTTTCTTACTCGCTCCTACTCGTCGTTTTCGTCCATTATGATCAGGTACCCAAGGGAGCGAGTCAAGCAACACCGAGACAGACAACGCTCATGGCCAGTCGTCGTACTGGCCGTCTTGCCTGTAGACTCTCTCTATAATTGCCGCAACTGACGGGTCCGTGCCCAGTTAATATCACACGTTTCTGTTAAAACGACACGATACTCTTCTTCGGCCGCTTGGCGTGAAACATAGCCATTCAGCACATCCTGCCTGACCCGCTCGGGGTCGCGCTCAAATGGCGAAAAGAATCCCGCACCTCCAGGCAGACGCAGCGTCACTTGCTCGCCCGGGGCCAGCCGGTATTGTGCTTTCGGATGCGGCCGGGTTCCATTCGACAGCACAAAGTCTCCCAATCCGCCCGGCTTTCCCCCAGAGAAACCCTGGGCCGGAAATTTTATACGGTCATACATAGCTGAGTGGATAACCGGCTCGTTTGACCGCACAGACAAGACCATCTCTTGGCCAAGTCCACCACGATATTTTCCCGGACCGCCAGAATCGGGCACCAAAGCACGCTTGTGCATGACAACGGGAGAGACGTTTTCAATAATCTCTGCAGGCACGCCTTGAATACCACTCGGGAACGCAGTCGCGGAGATACCGTCCTTATCCGGCCGCGCGCCCATACCACCCGCAGAGAAAAATACATACGTGAACCGATTCTCTGCACGATCTTTACCCGTGAACTGGGTAATCCAGATATTCGCCGCTCCATCAGCCAAGACTCGGTCGGGCACAGCGTGGGCTAACGCGCCAAATACTGCGGTTGAGAGAAAATGGCCGACAATATGGCGTCCGCCTACAGGTGCAGGGAATTGGCAGTTTAAAATCGATCCTTCCGGCGCGGTAATGTGAATGGGCCGGAAGCTACCCTCATTATTCGGTATATGAGGTGAAATCGCACATTTGAGGGAATAGGTCGTATACGCAATGCAATATGCCAAAGGCACATTAATGCCGCGCTCACACTGCGGCGACGTGCCGGCATAATCAATTTTCAAATCAGATCCATCCACGGTTACGGCAATCTTGACGGTGATGGGTTCATCAAAGCCGTCTATCTGGATTGTGTGCTGATAGGTTTCTTGCGGCAGCTCGGCAATGGCCTTACGCATGGCCGTCTCTGATGTTCTGAGAATGGCCTCAGCCAAGGGATCGAGCGAAGCAAAATCATACTCGTCCATAAACTCCAGCAGCTTGGCCCCTCCCACTTCGTTGCCACCCACCTGGGCCAGCAAGTCGCCTTCAACCAGACCGGGTGCACGCACGTTTTGTTTGATCAAACGAAAAATGTCCTGGTTAGGCTGTCCGGCGCGAAAGAGTTTGAGAATCGGCACATAAATGCCTTCTTCATACACCTGGCGGGCATCCGCCCCCAGCATCCGTCCGCCAACGTCAACCGCGTGACACGTGCTCGCAAAAAGCGCGACCGGTTCGCCACGCCGAAAGATTGGGGTGACAACGGTAAAATCGTTGAGATGACCTGAGGTCAGCCAGGGATCATTACTGATCAGGCTGTCCCCCTCCGCTAACGTCTCCAGTGGATATTCGGTCAGAAAATGTCGCACGGCCAAGGCCATGGTGTTGATATGGCCGGGCGTACCTGTCACCGCTTGGGCGATCATATTGCCTTGGATATCAAATACCCCTGCGGAAAGATCACCCGCCTCGCGCACAACCGTCGTGAATGAGGCGTTCTGCAGGGCTGTGGCTTGTTCATTCACAATGGAAATCAAGCGGTTCCACAAAATTTCTAACCCAATGGGATCAAGCTCTTGAGCGTCCATATCTTCTTTCGTAGCCGGGCTTTGACAAGACAGCAAGTCACTTTCCTCTTCCGCCCTCTTGAAAAGTGTTGCCAACCCCAGATAAACACTTTACTTCAGATATTTGGTAGACACGAAATCAATAAGGAGGAGACTATGCCCCTAGGTGAACAAGAAAAAGGGTTTATTGCCCAACTCGAGGCAGCGGGCGGTGGCGGATTCAATGAGATGTCGGTTGAGGATGCCCGACTCGCCATTCTGCAATTATTCAAAGTCGAAAACCCGGAACAGGTCGCCAGTGTCGAAGATAGGAAGATTCCGACCGTCAATGGAGATCTGCCCATCCGCATCTATACCCCTACAGGTGACGGGCCACATCCCATTCTCATGTTCTTCCACGGGGGAGGCTGGGTTGTCGGCAACCTCGAAAGCCATGATGCTATGTGCCGCGTCCTGACCAATGCCGCCCAGTGTATGACGATTTCGGTCGATTACCGCTTAGCACCGGAACACAAATTTCCGGCGGCACCAGACGATTGTTATGAAGCCACCAAATGGGCCGTGCTGAATGCGGCTGCTCTTGGGGGAGATCCGCAACGGGTCGCCGTAGGCGGTGATAGTGCTGGGGGCAACCTGGCTGCCGCAGTGGCATTGATGGCCGGAGATCGAGGCGCTCCGTCGTTGGCCTATCAGCTGCTACTCTATCCGGTCACCAACCATGCCTTTGACACCGAGTCGTGCAAGCAGAACGGTGAGGGGTATTTGCTGACGAAAAAAGATATGGTCTGGTTCTGGGACCACTACCTAGAAAATGACGAGGCCGGGAATGCCCCGTATGCCTCGCCGTTGCTGGCCAAATACAT
>CAUZQN010000026.1:0-11132 GCA_963581605.1 uncultured Binatia bacterium (SeqCode) | reverse complement strand
CCCCCACTCGCCCGGATCAACGACCTGAAGCTTCCCCTCGCGAAACTCTTGTCCACGTTCTTTCACTATTTGAGGATAGCCGTGGTAGAACTGCCCGCTCAGGCGCAGAAAGGATTCCACCTCAGTTTCTTCAAGGTCGAGATCTTCAATTGCTCGGATAGCTTCCTCCTTACTGGTTGCCTGGAGAAGGACATCAAAAATTAGCTGGTTTTCCTCTATTTGAAAGTCTTCACGGCGGGGCAGGTCCCCGCGGTTTCGGACACTGTCCGGATGAGATTCCAGCAGATAGCGTAGGGCTTTGAGTTCGTGTCGTTGTTGATCCAGCTTTTTTATTTTTTCGGCCATGGTGCTGCCTCCGTATGATCAGCAAATCAGCAAATCGGGAATAGTCCAGAAGTCCGTTCCCTCTTTTCATGAACTGGTATATACACAAAAACTATGGCTGTCACAGAACATAAAGGCAAGGCACACCGGGCCGTTCGTTGCGCGATTATTACGGTGAGCGATACGCGCACAGAAGAGACGGATACAAGCGGCAGACGTATTAAAGAGCTTCTGGCCGCGCACGACCATCCCGTAGTCGCCTATCAGATTCTCAAGGACGAGCCGGAACAGATCACGGCGGCCGTTCAGGCGCTGCTTGAACAGTCTGATGTGGACGCGATTATTACCAGCGGAGGGACGGGTATCGCCCCGCGCGATACGACCTTTGAGGCAATCCAGGAGCTGCTGGAAAAGGAGATTACGGGATTTGGGGAGATGTTCCGGATGTTGAGCTATGAGGATATTGGTACTTCTGCCATGCTGACCCGTGCCACGGCAGGGGTTGCCAACGGCAAAGTCATTGTATCTTTGCCCGGCTCAACGGGGGCGGTGGAACTCGGCATGAGCAAATTGGTGCTGCCCGAGCTGGGACATATGATGTTTCTGCTCCGAGGCGAACGGCATGCACGTTAGACTCCGCTTCTTTGCCTCGCTGCGGGAGCGTCTCGGGCGCGCTGAGGAAACGCGCGAGGTGCCCGCAGGAGCAACCGTTAATACGGTCTGGGAAGCGCTTAAACACGAACACCCGGAGTTGGAGGCAATCGACAACGCGCTCGCCTTTGCCGTAGCACAGGAATACGTCGACAGGGATCACCTCCTCCAAAATAATGACGAACTTGCCTTTATCCCGCCCGTGAGTGGAGGATCCATGGCTGACATCCACGACCGCATCTCCTGTAAGATCACTCAGGATTCCATTAACCTGGACGAGCTCACGACCTTTGTGTCTAATCCAGGTGCAGGAGCGACCACCACCTTCGTCGGTACGACGCGAGATACCAACGAGGGACGACGGGTCCTTCGTCTGGAATATGAGTGCTATCCCGACATGGCAGAAAAAGAGATGCGCAAGATCGGAACGGCGATCCTGAATCGCTGGCCAGTGCAGAAAATTGCCATGCTGCATCGGCTCGGTCAGGTCGATATTGGAGAAGCCAGCGTCGCGATTGCCGTCTCTGCCGGCCATCGGCGCGCCGCTTTTGAAGCCTGTCACTACGCCATAAATCAGCTCAAGGAAACGGTTCCGATCTGGAAGAAGGAACTCTATGAAGGCGGCGAGCTGTGGATCGGCTCGCAAACGGGAACACACGGTAGCTTACAAAAGGCTCAAGAAGACGCTCAAGAAGACGGGCACACCGTTGATCAAGAGGAATGAAGAAGGATTGCTCATTGCCTCATTTCGCATTGTTCATCAATTGAGAAAAACAAGACAACAAAACTGGATAACAGACATATGACGACAGAAATTCGAACGGTGGGCATTGTAGGTACTGGGCAAATGGGGAGCGGTATCGGCCAGGTTGCGGCCCAAGCCGGATTTTCAGTCCTGCTGTATGATGTCACAAAGGAAATCGTTGAACGTGCCCTAGAGAATATTCAAAAGAATCTGGCCCGCTTGACAGATCGCGGGAAGCTCTCGATTGACGAGCAACGCGCGATCCTAGGACGTTTGAGCGGCACTCCCGAGCTTGAAGACCTCGCTGTCGCGGATGTGATTATTGAGGCCGCCCCAGAAGAGTATACTATCAAAGAAAATATTTTTCGGAAACTGGACCGGATCACACGGCCTGAAGTCATTCTGGCGAGTAATACGTCTTCTATTTCACTCACCGAATTGGGTTCGGTGACCAAAAGACCGGAACAGGTCATCGGCATGCATTTTATGAACCCGCCTGTGGTCATGCAGTTAGTCGAGATTGTTCGCGGGCTCGCTACTGCCGATGAGACGTATACGACAATAGATGCACTGGCCAAAAAGATGGGCAAGATCACGATTCAAGCCCAGGACTATGCCGGCTTTGTGGTCAACCGTATCCTGCTGCCTATGATTAATGAGGCTATCTATGCCGTGTATGAGGGTGTTGGAACGGTTGAGGATATTGACCAGGGTATGAAACTCGGCACGAATCAGCCTATGGGGCCCTTAGCTCTGGCGGATTTGATCGGGCTGGACACCTGCCTGGCGGTGTTAGAGCGCCTGCAGCATGGCTTAGGCGATGACAAATACCGCCCCTGCCCACTGCTGCGCAACTATGTCGCAGCGCGGTATTTGGGCCGGAAAACAGGCAAAGGGTTTTACGACTATAGTAAGGCGTAACTCGTCTCAAGAAGCAGAAGCCGCGGCTTGGCAGGCGGCAATATACGCGTCTTCGGCTTGTGCACACGACTGCGCTCGTTTTTTCCGGTCCGGATATAAAGACAGCAAAACCTCTCCGGTGGCGGCATAGCAGGCCTCTTTCGAGCCTTCGTCCAGCCGACGGCACAGAGCCAATCCGCGCTGGGGGTCAGCCTGGGTCAGAATAAAATCCTTTACCGCACCCACAAAACATTGTGTCGCGTTGTCTGAGCTGCCTTTCCGGCACAAGGCAATAGTTTTTGTCGGATCACGCAGGGTGTATCCACTGACATCACGACCGAGACTCTGATAGCAAACCGGTACAAATTCTGCCGGCGCTTTTTCACACTCCTGAAACGCTTGGGCGAAATCGTACTGCGTAAAGGCCACAATGGCTGAGGATTGCATCCGATAACAGGCGCGTTGATAGCGGTGGTCAATGGCGTTGCATGGATAGAGCGGATCTTCAGGCCGGAGCAAACTTTTCGGGCTTTCGTGCTGGGCCTGATGCCTATCCTGAGGTGCGTGATGTGGATGAAGATAAGCGACAATATTCTCCATAAATATCCCGCTGTAACACGACTCGCGCTCCCACGGGGAGGCCAACGCATCACACGCAGCAAGCGCTTTGTGAATATTATGATTAAAGTACAAGGCCAGCCCGTGACCGAGGCCGTGCAAACATTGATACCGCAAAAAAGTTGACTGCCACGTATCTATGATCGTGCTGCACACATTCGCGATATTTGCAGACTCCACTTCACGCAGGCTGCGCAAATAGCCTTCCAGCACCCCGTGATAACAGCCGGACCAAAAGGTCTCCCGGCAGTGAGCGAACGCCTCGGCTACGTCCTGATAATACGTAAACGAGGCCCGGCCAAGATGATGCGTATACGGGTGGGCATTACGCAGCACATCGAGATCTTGGCTGGTCAGCTCTTCGAGGGCTGTGAGTGCCTGTTCAGTCCCATGCTTACGAAGAATTTCCCCCAGTCCCTTCTGATAACACGCACGCTTTTTCGCAGGAGTCTGTTTCCCGCCGCACTGACTCCAGAGTGCATCTGCTTCATTGCTCTGAGCAAAGCTATTCGTTACGAAAAGACCTGCACCGATTATCCAAGCCAGAAGCCCAAAGAGATACCACTTCCGCATTTTCGTCTCCTGATCTCTGTTTTTCACGACAGTCTGTTTCTTAGCAGAAAGGGAAATACGAAGAGCAGCCTCTAGAGTCAAGCACGATACCGAACCCTATCGAGCAGGGTCGCAAGTTTCCGGATCGCACTCCACTGCTGTGTTTGCTCTCCCCATAGGGAGCGGACACCTTCAACTCCGCCTAAAATGGCCAAGCCGCGTTGACCAACCTCGTGCAGTATTTCTCCAACGGCCCAGGCCATAGTCTGATCTGCACGCTTATTTCCCAGCTTATGCGTTGACTGTAGATGCTGGTAATGCGCAGTCATGGCGTCGTCGAGTGTATCAATATTCAGGTTTGTCGCCGCACTGACAGCGAGCACGGGGTTCTGCCATGATCCTTCAAGTGACCCCTGATCAAACGATCCCCTCTCAAGCGCGAGCGCGGTCTGTACGTCGGACACTGCTTGCTGTGCCAAGGCTTGGTCATCTGCCTTGTTTACGGCAAGGATATCAGGAATTTCCATCACCCCAGCCTTTAGGAACTGAAGGACATCACCGGAAAACGGCTGCACCACCAAAACTGTGGTATCGGCGAGGGAGGCGATATCGGTCTCACTCTGACCAACACCAACGGTTTCCACCAGGACCACATCACAGCAGTGGCGTAATAAAAAAACAGCGCTAAACGCCTCGCGACTCAGCCCACCAAGACGATCGCGAGCGGCAAAGCTTCGGGCGTAGACTTCCGCCTGGAGTGAAATCTGCATCCGACCTCGGTCACCTAACAGCGCCCCACCAGACACTTTGCTTGACGGATCAACGGCAACCACAGCTACGCGCCGGCTGATCTGAGCCTGTCGCGCAATTAATCGCGCAATCAGCGAGCTTTTCCCAACTCCAGGCGGGCCGGTGATGCCGACAACGTGCGCTGGTGCGGGCAGGGTTGAGAGTTCGTCGAGTAGCGTCAGCGCTTGCGCCTGAAGACGGGGACGGCGATCTTCAAGGAGATTAAGTGCAAGGGCGATGGCCTGGCGATTGAAATTCACCAGCGCAGAAACGTCGATCTGCAGAGCTTTTTCCTTCACTATTAATTGTAGACAATACAGACAGGGACAGGGCGTCGGCCCTCTCCCAAAAGATTGTTAACCGAGAATTCAAAAAATACTGGCTGCCCTCAAGCCGCTTCTTCAGCGATGTCGACCATATCAGACAGAATACGCAGCATCTTAAAATCCTTCGGTGTGTACACGCGCGCGACCCCAGCCTGGCGGAGATTCTCAGCATCATCTTCCGGAATAATGCCACCCACCACGACCGGAACGTTGTCGAGTCCTTCCTGGCGTAAACCAGTCAGGATCTCAGGAACCAGTCGCAGATGCGATCCGGACAAGATGCTCAGGCCAACTAGATGCACCCCTTCATCTCGTGCGCTAGTCACGATTTGTTCTGGAGAAAGACGGATGCCCTCGTACACAACTTCCATCCCGGCATCACGGCACCACACCGCAATTTGCTCGGCACCATTTGAGTGTCCATCCAGACCAGGCTTACCAATCAAAACTTTGAGAGGCCGGCCCAAGATGTCCGCAGTCTTGCGGACTCGCATCCGGAGCGCCTCCAGTTCATCTCCGACCTTCCCACTCACGTTGGGTACTGCCGCTGCACCGGCGATGCCGGTCGGCGCTCGGAACTCTCCAAAAATGTCCCGCAACGTTTGCGTCCACTCTCCGGTCGTCACCCCGGCGTGTGCGCATTGAATAGACGCGGGCATGATGTTCTCAGCATTCTTCACAGCATCACGCAGACTTAAGAGCGCCGCCTCAACATCGGCCTGGGTCCGTTCCGTTCGGAATGCCTCAAGCCGTGCAACCTGGTCGCGCTCGGCTTCCTCATCAACTTTCAAGATAGCTGAGGAATTTCCCGTATAGAGTGGAGATTCAGCCGTCTCGGTAAACTTGTTGACCCCAACGACAACGTGATCGCCCGCGTTAATATTCCGCACCCGCGCAGTATGACTCGCAACAAGTTGCTCTTTGACATAGCCCAAGGCAGATATCACCCCGCCCATTTCAGTCACCCGTTCAACCTCAGCCCAGCCGGCCTGTCTAATGTCGTTCGTCTTGCCCTCGACGACCTTACTGCCCTCAAAAATATCCCCATACTCCAGCACGTCGGTCTCAAAAGCTAGAATCTGTTGAATACGCAGACTCCACTGCTGATCCCATGGTCGAGGCAAGCCTAAGGCTTCGTTCCAGGCGGGCAGTTGCATGGCACGACAGCGGGCGTCCTTGCTGAGTGTCACGCCTAAGGCTTCCAATACGATCCGGGGGATATTGTTCTCAGGCTGGGCTTCGGTCAAGCCAAGCGAGTTCACTTGTACCCCATACCGAAAGCGGCGGAATTTCGGATTCTCGACGCCGTAGCGCTCACGCGTCACGTTATCCCACAGTTGGCCAAAGGCTCGGAGCTTACAAATTTCCTCGATGAAACGCACCCCGGAGTTCACAAAGAAACTCATACGTCCGACCGCTGCGGTAAATTCAGCAGCTTCAAGTCGGCCGGAATCGCGCACGGTGTCAAGGATCGCAATTGCGGTACACAGCGCATACGCAACTTCTTGAACCGGTGTGGCTCCGGCTTCCTGGAGGTGGTAGGAGCACACATTGACCGGATTCCACTTCGGCACGTTCTTGACGGTATACGTAATGACATCGCTGATGAGCCGCAGGCTGGGCTCAGGCGGGAAAATATACGTTCCGCGCGACAAGTATTCTTTGACAATATCGTTCTGCGTTGTTCCTTGGAGCGCCTCGGGTCCGACCCCCTGTCGCTCGGCCGCAGCAATATACAAGGCCAGAAGCCAGGCCGCCGGACCATTAATCGTCATTGACGTATTCATCTGGTCGAGCGGGATGTCAGCAAACAGCGTGTCCATGTCGGCGACATGGCAAATGGGCACCCCAACTTTTCCAACCTCGCCCCGGGCGAGTGCGTGGTCACTGTCGTAGCCGGTCTGCGTCGGCAGGTCGAAGGCAACCGAGAGGCCCGTTTGCCCTTTACTCAGATTCAGACGGTAGAGTTCGTTGCTGGCCTGCGCGGTTGAGTGACCAGAATAGGTCCGCATTACCCAAGGTCTGTCTTTTGTCATGTCTGATCCTTGCGTCGCCGATTCAGCAGAATGTGCGAAAGAATAGCATATTCTGAGAGCATTCCTAAGAACCTCTCCGCATAACGGTTTCCAGGTGCCCTGTTGAGTGTCGCGAAACATCGCTACGCCTAGTGGAGAGATTCTTCGCCTCACTCAGAATGACAGAACCGGGTGCCCATGGTTATTCGGATAGGCGCTAAAGAGAAAGGGCGATTTTCCCGATCTCATCTTTGAATCGGTGCCCCTCGGTATTGTAGAATCAAAGGAGGGAGGGATCCCATATGGGCCTGGCAGTCAGTGGCTATACTGTTTTCATGTTGGGATTGTTTGTCCTGAGCGTTTTTGCGCTCGGTCTCAAAGCCGCTCTGTGGGGGTTCGGGATTTTACACGTCGGCTGTGCTCTGGTCGTCCTCGGGCTCTGGCGGCACGAGGAACGAACCCAATCGTATATGCAAGACCCCGACATGCCGCTCGATCTGACCCCAGGGACTTCGGTTTTCTCGCCAACTGGGGAACTCATCGTGCCTTCTTTGAAAAACATGTCGCCCTTACCAAATACCTTGGCAGAATCCGCATCGGACGAGCCTGAGCCCAACCTATTTGAGGAGCAGGTCAAGGGTATCACCGAAGGTGTCAGTGCAGTCTATCCACTGATCAACCGGGAAGATATTCACAAAATTGTCTGGATGTCATTGCTCGAAATGACCCACAAGCAGGGCCAAGAGAGCGCCCAAGACGATGGCTCTATCCCGGAAAAAATTCGGAAAGTCGCTTAGAATGCATAACAAAACTGCCTGAAGCACGCTGTCAGCGCCCCAACCCCGCCCCTGGATTCCCGTTTCCACGGGAATGACAGTTCTTTTTGTGTCATACCTGCGCAAGCAGGTATCCAGGCCTACGGGACAAGAGTTTTGTGAGTGGCTCTTAGAACTGGCAGGATCTGCAAGGGGGACCAGGTAAGGTCACCTCGTCCCTACTTTTGTCAGAAGGTTTTACCCCACCCGCTTCATCTGCTCCAAGATATCGTAGCCGGTAATCGCTTTGCTCTTGGCCGCTTGCTCAGCTAGGTAGGCCGGCTCAGCCGTTTCCGCCTGAACGGCTTTTGCCAGGTCCATAAGGGCAATCTTAACCGTCGCCTCGTCAATCATTTCGCCGGTTTCCGGATCTGGCATCGAACCGCCACCCTTCTCGTGGTAGAGATCCAGCACGCGCGTGGCGTATTTCACCTGATCATCATTCGGGGTGTAGCATTCGTTGGCAATCTCAGCCTGCTGGGGATGAATCACCCAGGTACCATCCATGCCGAGGTTCGCAGCTCCGATATTCTTCTCACGTAGACCAGTTTCTATTTCTTTGACCTTTTCTTCCGGGTCATTCTTTCGCCACAACGGCAGGTAAACGTTATCAATGGCGTGCAGACCGGCCGCCTTGGCTGCCACGACCACGGCCTGTTTCGAGTAGTGAAAATTAATGTTTTGGTCTTTGACAATATCACGAATACCGAGCGTAGCAGCGAAGTCGGCAATGCCGAAAATGAGACCTGCCATGCGGTCTGAAGCCGTCGCAATCGCGTAGGCATTCACAATGGCCTGGGGGATTTCGATCAGGGATTCGATCTGAATGCGCGATTTCCAACCCGCTTCTTTTTCCAGTTTGTCGAGCAGGCTGGACACATACTTAATATCGTCCGGACCCTGCGTCTTGGGCAGAATAATCCCGTGGAATTTATCGGGCGCGCCTTTCACAATCGCTTCCATATCGCCAAGGAAAAACTCTGAGCGCATATTATTGGGGCGCACGGTAATGACTTTCTTACCGAAATCCAGCGTGTTGAGCGCCTCAACCACGCACTCCCGGCTTTGCGGACCCTTGAACTCATACGGGCAGGCGTCCTCAAAATCCATCATGACATGGTCAACGGGTGCTTTGACCGGGTTAGCCGCGTTTTGGTGCAGTTTCATGTTATGGCCGGGATAGGTCATTTCTGTGCGGGGAATCACGAAACGTTTTCCCTCATCAAGTACGAACATACGAGCCCCCTAAGTGCGATAGCTCTCAGCTATGAGAAACCTGAACTTTCTCTGTATCAGATTCTCCTTTGCCACCCAACCGCCCTAGTCGGATAAAGAGGCGAGTGGTATCTTTTTTAGACTTTTTTCACCTTAAGGAGAGCTTTATGCCCGATGTCCTACAACAAACCAGCCTTATCGTTGACACCCTGCAGAAAGTTCGGGATAAGGCGCTCCAGCATGGCCGTATACTGACTAATAAGGGCAAAGGCATTGATGATCATCAGGTCCATGCAGAACGTCTCGCCTACCTGGCAACCGAAGTCGAGGCAGCCCGGTGTTTGCTCAACTATGCCCAAGCGGCCAAACAAAATGGCGGAGACGATAACGGCAACATCAGTAATATGGCACTCGGGTTTACTGCTGAAGTTAGCCAAAAGCTGGTCGGACAGGCAAGTATACATCTCCATGATTTTGGGTTTGACGAGTCCTTTCTCAACGATACGCTAGGCCAGGCTGAAGTCAAAGCGGCAATCCGGGATGGTGCCCACGAAAGCCGCTTTCGCACCATCGGTCAGGCTGTTCTAGCCACAAAAGGTGTTAATAACTCGTGGCTAGAGGATGACATCGCAGAAATGACCCGCGACTCGGTTCGCCAGTTTGCCAAAAGCGAAGTTGCTCCGATTGCCGAACGCGTGCACCGTAACGACGAGCTTATCCCGGAATCCATAATTAAAAACATGTCGGAGTTGGGCTATTTCGGCATGTCGGTGCCTGAGGAGTATGGCGGCGGCGGCATGGGTAATCTGGCCATGATTATTACCACCGAGGAGCTGTCTGCGGCCTCACTGGGAGTAGCCGGGAGTCTGATCACCCGGCCGGAAATCTTGACCAAAGCCCTCCTGCACGGCGGTACCGAGGATCAGAAGAAAAAATGGCTGCCGCGGATGGCTGCGGGGGAACTCATGGTCGCGATTTCCGTAACCGAACCGGATACGGGATCAGATGTGGCCGCGGTGAAATGTCGGGCTGAAGCCGCCTCTGTGGATGGACAAAACGGCTATATCCTTGATGGCGCGAAGGCGTGGTGCACGTTCGCCGGACGGGCCAACATCATTGCCCTGCTCGCTCGCACTAATCCGGACACGAGTTCCGGCGCACGTGGATTGTCGCTGTTCATAGTTGAGAAAGATTCTTTTCCAGGCCACTCGTTTGAGATGAAACAACCGTCCGGTGGTCTGCTCCAAGGCGACGCCATTCCAACCCTGGGTTATCGAGGCATGCATTCGTATGTGCTGAATCTTGATAAATATTTCGTTCCGGCGGAAAACCTTGTGGGTGGAGAAGCCGGCCTGCACAAAGGCTTTTATTTACAAATGGCAGGCTTTGCCGCCGGGCGTCTGCAAACCGGCGGACGGGCTACCGGACTGGCTCAAGCTGCGCTTGAGGTGAGTGCGGCCTACGCAAACGAACGTCAGCAGTTTAAGAAATCACTCGGCGATTTTCAGCTCACACAGTACAAGCTTGGCCGTATGGCCGCCCATATTGCCGGCGTACGGCAGCTGACCCACACCGCCGCTCCAGCCATGGACAGGGACGAAGCCGCCACCCTGACTGCGGCTATGGCGAAACTACTCGCCTGTGATGTGGCCGTATGGGTCAGCCAGGAAGGCCAGCTCATTCACGGCGGCTGGGGCTACGGCGAAGAATACGCTATTTCGCGCTATGTCGTAGACGCGCTCGTTCTGCCAATCTTTGAAGGCGTGAAGCCAATTCTGGAACTCAAAGTGATTGCGCGGACGTTGTTAGCTTGAGGGAAGCGGTAGAGGGGTCCTACAGACCACTCCTTAACTGTGCGAGTTTTTCTCGCATGGACTCAACTTTTTCGCGGTAGAAGTCACCCGCCGGCTCCAGCCTGAGGCCTCTCTGATAGGCGGCAAGCGCTAGGCCATACTCGCCTTGGATCTCATGCATTATCCCCAGGTTGGCATATACGGCCGGATCTCGGCTGGCAGAGAGCTGCTTGGCCTTTTGCAACGCTTCGTTGGCTTGCACGAATTCGCCTGTCTCAATGTATAAAAAGCCCATATTATTCCAGACTTTAGCGTTCCGAGGCTGGAGTCGAAGCGCTTCTTCATAAGCCTGCTTCGCCGGGCCTAACATTTTTATTTTTTGGTATGTA
>CAUZQN010000025.1:0-11134 GCA_963581605.1 uncultured Binatia bacterium (SeqCode) | reverse complement strand
CTCCGGTTCAAAATGGCTGTGCGTCTATTTCAGCCATGCAGATTCGAGAACGATTGTCCCCAAGCAGATTCCGTGGCAGGGTTGGACCTTCAACCTCGCGAAGTCCCGTGGAGTCGCGTGGCTGAAGGTGTGTATTCTCGGCCCTGTGTTGCTGACCATTTTGATCGGTACGATAGTCATAATTTCGGTCATGTAGGATACTCTCCCACACTACAGGTCATCGACAACTATTGTCACTTTCCCCCTTATCGTTGCCGCTGCTCTATTTGCTCAGGATTATGGAGGTGGAGTCATACCAGTATTGCAAGTCGCAACCGTATTAGGCTGCAACTCACCATAGAATGTTGGCCCGACATTAGATGGGAAAACATCCTCAAAGGTATTGTTGGCATTTGTCTGAATGGTGATGTGATAGTGATACCCCAAATCATCGTGCGTATGTCCATTGTGCTGATCAAGAAATGCTATCCCTTGACTGGCACAGTTTGCATCATAGTAGTAATCCTCGAAGAATAAACCTGATGTGGCAACAAGTGGATTGCCGGACTGTGTTGTTATCGTTTGTGTTGTGTCTGGACCTGGTGATGCAGCCGGTGTTGTCCCCTGAGTGATGTTCAATTGATCGACTAACAAGCAGGTGCGCTTGCCTGCCTGCCCACAGCCTGTCGAGGAGCCTGCATTGTCATAATCACGTGTTTTCCAACAACTCTGCGCCAAGGTTCCTGTGGCAACATAGGGCCATAGATGGGATACCCATCGGCTATATAGCCATATAACGGGGAGTGGTCGGACCCCTCGTCGCCCAGCTGCTCGGCAAGACACTGCGAGTGCCCGTGATGGTGGTACCCACCTCGTTGTGTGGCATGACCCCCACAGATGTCCAGGTCGTACCGTTCCGCTTTCACCGCCAGAAACTCCCAAACTCCTTGATTGTTGTAGCTCATCCCGTCAGTCCAGCCGAATATGCTAACCCCGTTAAGCGCTAACCCTATAGTATCAAGACCGGTCGAGCACTCCTCACTACTAGGGGTGGGATTCACAGGGAAAGGGACCGCATGCTGCACGTTCACAGGACACTCTGGCCCGCGTGGCCAATAGCCTAACCCACACCCGACTGAACCCGGCTGATATCCAATATCCTCGCCAAACTCTACAGCTTGCCCAACACCAGCACTTGTCTCGCCGTTATCAAAGTCAGTTGCGGCATTTGGACGGTTGTTCAGCGTATCAACATCTTCTTGGGTCATCGTGTGGACATAATTGGGGATTCCAGTGGCTTGCACAAGCTCAAAATTCACACCGTTAAGCGTGACCATCACGGCCGACTGGACATTCACAAGAATTGGGGTTCCGTTAGACTCAAAAATATGAGTAGAGGTTTCCGTTGTATTGATTATCCAGTCGTCTCCAGGCAGATCTTCACTCTCAGTCGCAACAATGCCGTTCGCCGTGCTGATCGCTTCTTCATTTTCTGGCCGCCAAAAGCGGGCGAATCGTCCAAATTCGTTGCTATTAACCAAGACGAATTCTCCCCAGTTGCCAGTGGTATCAGGGATAAGAAAGTTAAAAGAGAAACGCAGAAAGCTGAGATCCCCGTCGGTAAATGTGTTCCACTTATAGTTGCCCACCTTCGTGACTCCGGTCACAGGACTGCCACTGATAGTACATTTCTGAAAGGTGATACTGCCTTGGCTGCCGGCGCTCGTATCCTGACGGGTTACGGTAAAGGTGTTGGTGTCTGAACTGGGCTGGACATCATTGATAAAGGTGGCGTTGGTCTTGACGCTGAGTACGGTAGGAAACTGAGCGGAGGCAATGGACGCGGTTAATAAACTCACACAAGCAAGAAACACCGCTATTCCGACGCGCATAGGGTTGCTCCTTTGAGAGAGGCTGCTGATTAGTCCTCGCCTCTCTACGACCGGTTGCTGTTGCAAAAAGAGGGTGTGGCCTCCCTATACCACGTCCCGCCTTCAAATGAGAAGCTGGTTCGCGAGGGTCTTGATATGGTTATCGACAACTATTGTCAGGTAGTGGGTCGGTTGGCGCGAAAAGTCAAGCAAGACACAGCCCTTAGACTACACAAAATCATCTACTATGAGCGTCGCCGGCCCCTGCTGCTCCCTGCCGCAGTCTCTCCCCTCCCGTCCCAAAAGCCCTGCTGGCTTCGGGACTTCGCCCCCTTGCCCGCTCCCCGGTCAGATACGCGCTGGTACCTGCTCCGGTACGTCGAGTACGAAATGGCCCGCTTTTCCTCTAATCGTTGCGGCTGCCCTACATCTTTGTAAAACAATTATTCCCTTCAGCGCCTTTGTGATACGATTTGGTCGTGCTGCGAGAGGTAGGATCGTATGGCCTTTTACCCCGTTTTTCTGAATCTGAGTGAGACTGTCTGCCTGGTTGTTGGCGGGGGGACGGTAGCCGAGCGCAAGGTTGACTCCCTGCTCGAGGCTGGTGGAAACATCAGGCTTGTCAGTCCGGAACTCACGCTTCATCTTCGAGCACTTGGAATAGAAGGACGGATCACCGTTCATCAGCGGCCGTATCAACTCGAGGACTTAGCTGGAGTATCGCTCGTCATTGCAGCAACTGATGATACCGTTTTGCAACAGTACGTTGCGGCAGATGCCAAACAGGCTAGAGTATTGTGTAATATTGTGGACAAGCCCGCGCTGTGTTCGTTTATCGTCCCCGCTGTTATCAAACAGGGAGATCTGACTATTGCCGTATCAACCAGCGGCGCGAGTCCTGCGCTGGCAAAGAAAATTTGTGGAGACTTAGCCGAGCAGTTCGGACCTGAATATGCCGTGGCGCTCCAGCTTTTAGGCCGCGTTCGTGAGCGCATCATGCAGGAGGAACGGACCGCAGAAGAACGCCAGCGACTGTTCACCCGCTTGGCCGAGTCCGCCCTATTGGACTATCTTCGAGAACGCCGAGCCGATAAAGTAAACGCGCTTTTGCAGCAGACCCTAGGTGCGACGTATACGCTTGAAAGCCTGGATTTTTCGCTAGATTCTTCGTTGGGCTTTTCGTTTTGAGTGACGGTATGGAAGTCTGGCTCCTCACAGTTACCTTGCTGTTTTATCTATTGAGTACGGCAGGCTTTGCCTTTGCCCTGGTATCGGCTCGGCCCATCGTGCGGGTGTTAGCGCCCAGTTTCTTACTGATTGCCTTTGTATGCCATGCCGGGGCGATTGCTGTCCGTTCTTTTGCCATTGGGTATATTGCAGTAACCAATGTGTATGAGGCGATCTCTTTTTTCGCCTGCCTTACGGCGGGTATGGGGCTGCTGGTGCAGTCGCGTTTGCCTGTGTCTATTCTGGGGGCCATTGTCAGTCCGCTGGGCTTTATTCTGACTCTTGGCGTGTATGTTTTTTATACGCAGGCCCGTGCGCTGCCGCCGGCTCTGCAAAGCGCGTGGTTGCCCATCCATGTCACTGCTGCCTTTCTCGGCTATGCCGTCTTTGTGGTCGCTTTCAGTGCCAGCCTCGTTTATATCGTGCAGGAAAAACAGCTCAAATTGAAACGGGCGTCGTCTTTTTTACGCCGCCTGCCTTCGCTCGAAACACTCGATAATTTAAACTATCACTCGCTCGCCTGGGGATTCCTGCTCCTGACGCTGGGGCTGCTGAGTGGCGCGGTCTGGGCAGAATATGCCTGGGGCCAATTCTGGATCTGGGAGCCTCGACTGGTCCTCTCCGTGCTGACGTGGGTCCTGTATGCGCTGCTGCTGCACTACCGGAGTGTGGGCTGGCGTGGTCGGCGTGCGGCAACGCTGACCATCGTATGTTTTGCTATATTGATCGTCTCTTTTGTTGGGATTCAGTTTTTTCCCGGTCGGCATGGAGGCGAATTTGGCTAATCCTGCGACCTCGCTCATGGTTGTTGGTTTGAACCATCACGCTACGCCCGTAGAACTCCGTGAGCAGTTTGCTTTCAGTGATGAGACGTTAGATGGAGCCCTGTCACGGTTGGTCGACTCCGAGACGATTCGTGAGGGAGCTATCCTCTCTACCTGTAATCGTGTTGAAGTTGTCGCGCGCACGCCGAATCTCGATGCAGCCAATGAAAAAATCCGTAACTTCTTAGCCGCAGAGCAACAGGTCACGCGGTCGCGCTTTGAGGGCTATTTATACACGCATGTCAACCGGGACGCGGTGCGCCATTTGTTTCGGGTCGCTTCGAGTCTGGATTCCCTCGTTGTGGGTGAACCCCAAATTCTAGGCCAGATGAAAGACGCCTATGCTGCCTCGTCCTCACTCGGGACATTGGGCACTGTCTTACATCGTTGCTTCCATAAGTCGTTTTCCGTGGCCAAGCGGGTGCGTACGGAGACCGCGATTGCGGCCAAAGCCGTCTCCGTCAGCTCTGCGGCCATTGATCTGGCCTGTACGATTTTTGATCGGTTGGAAGATAAAACAGCTATGGTCATCGGTGTCGGAGAGATGGGCGAGCAGGCCGTGCGCCATTTGCGCGGCCGCGGGGTCGGGACCATCCTGGTTACAAATCGGACCTTTCGACGTGCCGTTGAACTCGCCCGAACTTGTAATGGCACGGTTGTACCGTTTGACCAGCTTGAAAAACATCTGCATTTGGCAGACGTCGTTATCGGTTCCGCCGGCAGCCCGCACTATGTCTTGCACTCGGGTATGATTGAAGATGCGCTGCGGGAGCGCAAACGCAGCCCGATGTTCCTCATTGATTTGGGTGTCCCGCGTAATTTTGATCCGCGCCTCAACGGTCTGGATAATGTTTTTTTGTACGACATTGATGATCTTGAACAGGTCGTCGAGGATAATAAAGGCGAGCGGCAGCTTGAAGCGGTCAAGGCCGAAGCGATTGTTGCCGAGGAAGTTGAAAGTTTCTGGCGCTGGTTCTCAAATCTTGAAGTCACACCAACCATTGTGGCATTGCGGGAGCAGGCTGAGTTGGTTCGACAGCGTGAGGTAGAGAAAACTCTGGCTACGCTCAAGGATCTTCCCCCGCAGGCAAAAGAGGCCGTCGAGGCCTTAAGCCGCTCCATTACGAATAAACTGCTGCATCCTCCCCTCGCCTATCTCAAGCGCAGGAATCGGCAAGCGCGTACCGAGCTGGGGCGCACTGAGCGGGCGCCCGCCCAGCAGAATGGACATACTGAGCAAACTGAGCAAGAGGGTGAGATTGTCTCTGCCTACACCTTTCGTCAAATTTTTGGGCTCGACGAGGACGAAGACTAGCCGCTCGCAGCTGTGGTATTCTGTCTCAGAGGTATGCGAAAAACAATTCGGATTGGGACGAGAAGTAGCGCGCTGGCCTTGTGGCAAGCTAACTGGGTGAAAGACCAGCTCGAACAGCGCTGGCCAGGCCTGACGGTCGAGCTGATGCCCGTCCAGACATCGGGCGACAAGATCCAGAATATTGCCCTGTCTCGTATTGGTGGAAAGGGCCTGTTCGTTAAGGAAATTGAAGAAGCCCTGCTCGCCGGGACGGTGGATTTGGCGGTCCATTCGGTTAAAGATGTCCCTGCAGATTTGCCAGCTGGACTCACTCTCAGTGTTATTCCGCGGCGAGAAGACCACCGGGATGTCCTGATTACCCGCAATGGAGAAACGCTGGATGAGTTGCCGGATGGAACGCGGCTGGGAACTAGTAGCTTACGGCGGCAGGCCCTAGTCCTGCATCTCCGGCCTGGGCTACGTATTGAGATGCTGCGGGGCAATGTGGATACGCGCCTGCGCAAACAACGTGAAGGCGTAGTCGATGCGACCATCCTGGCTGCCGCTGGCTTAGCACGCCTGGGTCTCATGCCCGAGCACAGCCATGTCCTTGATGACCAGATATTCTTACCTGCCATTGGCCAGGGCGCGCTGGGTATTGAGACCCGAGGAGAGCCTGAAGTCGAAGAGCTGCTGCAGCCGCTCCACCATGTTGAGACCGCGCTGGCGGTGACAGCCGAACGTGCATTTTTGCGTCGGACGGGCGGCAGTTGCCGGACTCCGCTGGCGGCCAAAGGTACGGTCCACAATGCGTCTATTACCCTCTCAGCGCTGATTGCCAGCCCCGACGGACAACGTGTTATCCGCGGGCAGGAAGCAGGCGCAAGCGAGACCGCAGAACAGATTGGAATGAGGCTGGCCGAACGCTTATTGGTCCAAGGGGGACGGGAAATTTTAGAGCACCTGGCACAGGAGGAGTAAGCGTTGACTAGTTGCATGGCGACTTTCTGCGTTCGGTGCCTCTAGCTCACGACTATTATGCCCACCGGAAAAGTCTATCTCGTTGGTGCGGGACCGGGAGATCCTGGGTTGCTTACGCGCAAAGGTCAGCGCTGCCTCGAAGAGGCGGACGTGGTGATATATGACTATCTGGTTGATACGCGCCTGCTCGATTTCACTCGCCCTGAGGCAACCTTGGTGGATGCTGGGAAAAGGGGCAGGGACAGTACGGCTTCGCAAAAGACGATTAATCAGCTCATGATCGAACATGCCTCGCAGGGGAGGGTCGTCACCCGACTCAAGGGCGGAGATCCGGTGCTATTCGGCCGAGGGGGAGAAGAAGCCGAAGAGTTAGTGGCGGCAAACGTGCCATTTGAAATTGTTCCCGGCGTCACGTCAGCGCTTGCCGTGCCTGCCTATGCCGGCATTCCCTTAACGCATCGGGATTATGCATCAGCCGTAGCCATTGTCTCCGGCCATAAAGAGGTGTGGGACAATGCGCCGCATCTGAATTGGGCAACCCTGGCCGGGGTGGGTGGGACGCTGGTCTTTCTCATGGGCACCCGTCAGCTGCGAAACAATATGCAGCGTTTGCTGCAGTTTGGCCTGCCGGCTGAGACACCGATTGCGCTGATTCGGTGGGGGACCAAGGCCGACCAGGAAGTCCTGACAGGAACGGTGGGCACGATTGCCGATCAGGCGGCGGAACGCGGCTTTGAACCTCCTGCGGTTATCGTTGTGGGCGATGTGGTGCGCTTACGTGAGCGACTGCAATGGTTCGAGTTGAAACCGCTCTTTGGCAAGCGCATTGTTGTCACGCGTCCGCGGGCCCAGGCGAGTCGTTTTGCTGATCTGCTTGAACAACACGGCGCGGAAGTCTTCCGCTTCCCGACTATCGAGACCGTCCGGATGGATTCGTACGCTGCGCTAGATGCTGCCCTCGACACAGTAGCGAGTTATGACTGGCTTATCTTCACCAGTGTGAATGGGGTGCGCTATTTCTTTGACCGTCTGCAAGAGCGACAGCTGGATATCCGCAGTTTGGGCAGTGTCCGCATTGCGGCCATCGGTCCGGAAACGGCGCGTGCAATCGAAGCGCGGTATCTGCGGGTGGATGCGATGCCTCAAGAATATCGGGCAGAGGCCCTTATTGAAGTGCTAGGAGTACAAAAGGCGCAGCGCATCTTGTTGCCGCGTGCGGCTGAGGCGCGCGCGATTCTCCCTCAAGAGCTGCGAGCGATGGGCGCCCACGTTGACGAGGTAGCGACCTATCGGACCATTCGAACGAGCCAACCAAAAAATCGAGACGAGAGATTTCGTTCCCTGCTCCAGGCTGACCACCTTGATCTTCTTACTTTTACCAGCTCCAGCACGGTCCGGAACTTTGTTGCCAGCTTCCCAGGAGAGGATGTCTCAGCCTTGCTTGGAAAAACGCGGATAGGCTGTATCGGGCCTATTACTGCCGCTACTGCGCAGGAATATGGTTTGACCGTAAACATCCAACCTCACGACTATACTATCCCGGCTTTTGCTGAGGCGATTGTGGAATATTATCAGAAGTAGGGGCAGTCCAAGTGGTTGCGCCTACCGAGAACGCATTGTCGAGAACGTATTGTTTGGAGGCATAGACCATGTCCTTTCCCGCTCAGAGACCACGCCGGCTGCGACGAAATGAAAACCTGCGTCGAATGGTGAGAGAAACCCATCTCCGCGTAGACGACCTCATTATGCCGCTGTTCATTGTGCCGGGCTCCGGAGTGGAAAACCCGATTGGGTCTATGCCCGGTATCTCCCAGTTGTCCGTCGATCGGGCTGTGGAAGTATGTAAATCTATTCGAGATCTGGGCATTCCGGGTGTGATCTTGTTCGGTATTCCAGAGGAAAAAAACGCGGTTGGATCTGATGCCTACAACGACGATGGGATTATCCAACGCGCGCTGCGCAGCCTCAAAGAAGACGTGCCAGGGCTGACGCTTATTACCGATGTGTGTTTTTGCGAGTACACCGATCACGGCCACTGCGGTATTATCAAAGGCAACGACGTTGATAACGATGCGACCCTCCAGATTTTAGTCAAAGAATCTCTGTCGCATGTGCGTGCCGGAGCGGATATGGTCGCCCCGTCTGACATGATGGACGGCCGTGTTGGTGCCATCCGACAAGGCCTCGACCAGGAAGGCTATCCACACATTCCGATCATGGCCTACTCGGCGAAATTTGCTTCAGGCTTTTACGGCCCTTTCCGCGAAGCAGCCGAGTCCACGCCGCAGTTTGGCGATCGCCGTTCGTATCAAATGGACCCGCCGAACGGAGATGAAGCCGTGCGAGAAGTGGCTCTGGATATTGAGGAAGGCGCGGATATCGTCATGGTGAAGCCGGCTCTGCCCTATCTCGATATTATCCGGCGGGTAAAAGAACGATTTGATTGTCCTGTTGCGGCGTATCAGGTGAGTGGAGAGTACGCCATGCTGAAAGCCGCTGCACTGAATGGCTGGTTGGACGGAGAGCGCGTCATGCTCGAAGCCTTGACGAGTATCAAGCGGGCCGGGGCTGACCTCATCTTGACGTATTTTGCCCAGGAAGCTGCGCGAGTCCTGAACGCTACGCGCTAGGGACGAAGCACCCATAGAGTTATATGCCACAGAAGAAGAACACACCTCGTTCTGTCTCTCAACTCGAAGCGCTGCGCCGGGTGCGTAAAGAGCTTCCGCCACCCATGCGTCGCAAAGAGGATGAGAAAAAATACCGCCGTCCTACTGCCCGGCGAGAGACGCGCCAAGAGGTTGAGAGGTCAACCCAAGAGGAGTAGAGTGGCTAAGGTAAAGAAAATGAATATGTCGGAGAGGAGGAAACCCCGATGATGTGGAAAAGACAGGTGGTGGCGGTAGTGGTAGTAGTGTTTCTGACTGCTCCTCTGGCGACCGCCAACGATTATTATGACGATTTTGAGGATACCCATCCGCTGCGCCTCGTATCCTACCCATTGCATGCCGCAGGCTATGTGCTCGAATGGCTTGTAACTCGACCCATACATGCGCTGGTGTCGCAACGGGACTTAGAGCCCGTCTTTGGCCATAATATGCATGCTTTTGATTTTGAGGAGCAAATGCGCCAAGTTGGAGGTACGGCACCTTCGCTGCAGATGGCTGCCCCCCCAGCACCAGTAGTTGATTCGGGCGCGTCCCGCCGCGCTCTTGAGGAAGCACAAACCGCGGCTGTAGAGGCACGGGCCGCTGCAGAAAGTGCCAGGATGGCTGCGGATGACGCCGCATATTCTGCCGAAATTGCTAATCGGGTTGCTGACAAATCGACCCAGTCGTTTGAGGAATCGCTGAAAAAATAGCGGTCAGTTTGAGAGTTCGCGGTAGGGGCGAGGTGATCTCGCCCCTATTTTTTATTCAGCATCCTTCGGGTCTAGCCGCTCCGGCATTGTCCAGTCACCAAGATAGTCAGTACTTAAGCGGCTCTCCATCCTTTGAGACACCCCCTAAGGCCGGCTAATTGTTTGGCAGGGGGGCGCTTTTCGTTTTTGGGTATGGTGTTCCGAGAAGGACGAAGCAGGAAAGAGGTCGGCGAAAATTTCGTTAGCGACCTGTCTGACATGACGGTCTTTTTTCTCCGTGGGACTCCCCGTCTTCTTATACACACGATCTACAGACACTTTAGTAAACAGCATGCCCTACCTCACTAATATAATAAGTCGGTCTCACAAGTATGCACGCAATGCGGACTTCAGGCATACCGAAAAGGTCACGAAAGAGGATCGAAGGCTAACGATTTGATAACGATTTGATACTGTTCAGCTTATGCGAGGTCAGAGCGACGGAGCATCGTGAGGAGGAGAGCGCTTTCCACCGGATTGTGGTAGGGAAAGAGGACCTAATCCTCAAGTTCCGCACCTCGGCAAGGAGCTTGCAGATTGGTCAATCACTTTATGTCGAAGGGGCTCAGAGTCTTTGATTAGCATCCAACACCAAGGAGGATCAACCCATGACATCGAAAACAGCAGGCGACTATGTGCAGGTGAACGCTGTGGACTGGCAACCGTTTCCCGAGGCGCTGTCGACCGGCGGGATCCGCTGGAAGCTGCTCCATGTCTCCCCGGAAATGGGAGCTTGGACGGCGATCTTCGATTGCCCACAAGGTTCTGCTTTTGCCAGCCACATTCATGTTGGCCCTGGGGAGTATTTACTCACCAAGGGCAAAATGGAAGTACGCGGCGGTGACGGAGAGGGTGGGGCGACCGCCTACGAACTTGGCTATGGGTATGAAGCCTGCCACGCACGGCACGATAAGACCTATTTCCCCGAGGACAGTGAATTTTATATGACCTTTCTTGGCCCCCTCCAGTTTATTGACAAAGAGGACAACATTATCGCCCTGGTGGGCTGGGAGCAGGCCCATGACTTGTGGGCACAACAGACGGGGCAGGCGTAGTCCCGTCTGTTGCGTTAGCAGAGCGTAACCCGAAACCACAAGGCTGAATACCGTCAAGCCGTCGCGGTCGCCGAGCCGGTTGTGGCGGTGTTTCAGCCGGTCGTCTCATCCACCTGGCCAAAGATGTACGGCTCGAGTGTGTCCTGCGCGGCGAGACGGAACTTGTGCCAGCGGCCACCGCCGTAATAGGCGAGGCTGCCGGGATCGGCGTCGCCGTGCCCGTTGTAGTACGACAGACAGTCTCGCAGCGGTGCACTCATGATGTCTGCCTTGCGGCAGTGCTCGGCGTACTCCTCTTGCGGCTGGCTGTGAATGTCGACGATTTCCTCGCCCTGGTCACGCAGGGTCGACAGCATCCACATGATGTAGTCGCCATGGGCGTCGATGGCATCGGTGAAGTTGAAGCTACCACCGCCACCCTGGGGGCCCGTGACGATGAAGAGGTTCGGGAAGCCCTTGCTGTGGATACCGAGAAAGGTCTTGGTGCCCTCTGCGTCCCACGT
>CAUZQN010000024.1:0-11141 GCA_963581605.1 uncultured Binatia bacterium (SeqCode) | reverse complement strand
CCCACCGCACCTCCTGGTATGTCGATTACCGAAGCGTCATCCGTACTCCAGTCTATGGACCGCGAACTCAGGAAATTCCCTGAGGTCCAGTCCGTGTTCGGGAAAATCGGGCGGGCACGCACGGCGACTGACCCCGCACCGTTGTCGATGGTGGAAACCGTGGTGGTGCTCAAGCCTGAATCAGAGTGGCGGCCTGGGCTCACCTGGGAAGGCCTTATCGCCGAGATGGACCAAACCCTGCGCTACCCCGGCATGCCCAATATCTGGTGGATGCCGGTCCAGACGCGCACCGAGATGCTGGCGACAGGGATTCGCAGTGCGCTCGGGATTAAGGTCTTTGGGCCTGACCTCACGACGATTGAAGAGGTTGCGGTCGGCATTGAACGTGCGCTTCAGGAAGATATCCGCACCCAGCCGTATACCCGGAGTGCTTTTGCTGAGCGGGTTACGGGCGGCTACTTCATCGACTTTCATGTGCAGCGCGCCGAGGCAGCCCGGCATGGTCTGACCGTGGCGGATATTGAAGACGTGATGATGTCGGCTATTGGCGGGACCAACATCGCCGAAGTCTTTGAGGGCCGCGAGCGCTATCCCATTAACGTGCGCTATGCGCGCGAGTTTCGCGAAGACCTCGAAGCGCTCAAGCGCGTGCTCATTCCAACCCCGACGGGTGCGCAGATTCCTATCAGTCAAGTGGCGAAAATAGAGCTGACAACTGGTCCACCCATGGTGCGCAGTGAAGACGGACAACTGGTCGGCTTTGTCTTCGTGGATGTCACCGGCCAAGGCATTGCCGATTACGTGGCTGACGCGCGCAAAGTCGTTGCCGAGCGGGTCAAGCTCCCGCCTGGATACCGCATTGAGTGGGCAGGCCAGTTTACCTATTTTGAGCGGGCGAAAGCACGGCTTCAGATCATCGTGCCCATCACGCTCGTTGTCGTGTTCTTGCTGCTCTACCTGAACACCCGCTCGGTCACCGAGACCGGCATCGTGTTGCTGGCCGTGCCGTTTTCTCTCATCGGGGCAGTGTGGCTCTTGTTTCTGCTGGATTATAATCTCAGCGTTGCCGTCTGGGTGGGCATGATTGCGCTGGCCGGGCTCGATGCCGAGACCGGGGTGGTGATGCTGCTGTATCTCACGCTTGCCTACAGAAAGCGCGAGGAAGAGGGACGACTCCACACAGCAGCAGAGCTGGAAGAGGCGATTGTTGAGGGGGCGGCTCAGCGTATTCGGCCTAAACTCATGACCGTACTCACGACGTTTATCGGGCTACTGCCTATTATGTGGAGCGCCGGCACGGGTGCGGATGTGATGCGCCGGATTGCCGCGCCTATGGTCGGCGGGCTCGTCACGTCGTTTTTGCTGGAACTGACGGTCTATCCAGCGATTTTCGCCGTCTGGAAAAGTCGCACGTTAGAGCGAGAGGGGGAAACTGTTGCTGAAGGTGGATAGATTGTGAAAAAGATGAAAACTTTTGGCGAGAATTAGGGGGTGAATTGGTGGGTTATTCGATCTTTTTCTTGTCCTTGAGATCTCGGAGTAAGCGCTCAAGTCCTTTCTGATAAGAGTCGTGGTCTTTCCACTGGGTGAAGTCGGGGATGAAGTATTCACGGATCTCACGTGCCGAATCTGTCCAGACATTTTGAGCGGTAAGCGTTTCTAGGACTTTTCGTCGGCTTGTCCACACTGCTGCACCCTGAGGCGTGCGCCCAGATTTCCCGGATTCCACTCCGGTCCATCCAGGCTACTTGGCTTCGGCTCTATTTATACGCCACAGAGGCGGATAACCCTTGACCTTGCGCCTTGTATCCATTACGCGGAAAGCATGGATCGGTGTGCATGTGGCTGTGGCCTGCCCGTCAAAGTTGGCAAGCGCTTCTTACCGGGACATGGGGAGGATGCGACGACGCGCAAATACACAATTTCCTCAGAGCAAGCTCCTAGGAGGGGCAAAGGCCGGACCAAAAACGCACTTCTCATCGATAAGCCCGCCATACGGTCAGGCATGCGGAAGTTGTCTTTGAAGGGGGGAGCAACACGCCCAGGGCGGATGTATTGGTATGGGGAATACGCGGCCACAGATAAGACAGCGAAGGAAAGGGCGTATCAGGCCGCACGAGCGAGCGCGGAGGCGCTGCGGTTAGTGATTGTGGACGAGCGGGTGGAGTAACGACGTCTGTAGGAGCGTCACTCCGAGGCACGTGTTGAGTGGATGGAACGGCTTCTTTTCTGCATGCCGAAGTGAGGGAGCCGTGAACGAGAAAGGAGCAGCCGGGTGAGTACATTTGTTCTGATCCATGGGGGGTGTCATGGCGGCTGGTGCTGGTACAAGGTCGTGGCCTTACTGGAGCAGCAGGGGCATACGGTCGTGGCTCCGGACTTGCCGGGCCATGGCCAGGATGAGACGCCGCTGTCTGCCGTCACCTTTGCGACGTATGTAGATAGCGTGTGCCATGTGGTCGATGCGCAGCCGGAGCCGGTGGTGCTGGTCGGCCATAGTATGGGCGGCGGCATTATTTCGCAGGTGGCCGAAGACCGCCCTGACAAGGTGAAAGTCTTGGTCTATCTGACGGCTGAGCTCCCGCCGAATGGCGAGAGTATGATGCAAGCTTTGCAGGCAGACACTACGTCGCTCGCCCTCCCCAATTTTGTGGTGTCAGACGACAAAACCTCTGGGACTTTTCGCGCCAAGACGCTGCGCGAGGTTTTCTACGGCGATTGTTCTGATGAGGATGTGGCTCTGGCCAGGGCGCTGCTGGTCCCGTTGCCGCTGGCTCCACTTGAGACACCTGTCCAGACGAGCGCCGCCAACTTTGGGCGGGTCCCGCGGGTCTACATCGAATGTCTGCAAGACTGGGCACTGACACCATGGATGCAGAAGCAGCTATATACGGCCCAGCCGTGTCAGCAAGTGATTTCGATGGACACCAGCCACTCGCCCTTTTTCTCCGCCCCTGGAGAATTAGCCGCGCATTTAGCCGCGTTAGAGCCGAGAGAAGTGCGGGACAGGTGAGCCTGTCCGTTCGAACAACCGCAATGGCTTTCTTTAGCGAGTGAGGTATGGAAAGATATTCTGCAAGGCAACCAGTATGCACGTCACTGCGGAAGGCACCTCTGCAGATAGCACGGTCGAACTCTCGGAGGCTCCAGCATAGTTCTATGGTCCCCGGACACTGCGCTGGTGGGACACTGTCCATCCAGGAAAACTTTCGGATCGTACGGAGGTATATATGTCTACCAACGATGTTCATGTCCAGACTCTGATCGAGAAAATTCGGGTCCTCCCGCCAGACAAGATCGTCGAGGTCGAAGACTTTGTCGATTTCTTACGTCAGCGTGGCGTAGACCGCCGGCTCAGCCAGGCAGCGACCAAGTTATCGGAAGCCGCTTTTGCGCAGGTCTGGGATAATCCAGACGACGCTGACTATGACCAGTTATGAGTTTGGAGACGTTGTCCTCGCCCCTTGTCCTTTTACGGACCAAACAACGAGTAAGAAGCGCCCTGCCGTAGTCGTGAGCTCAGCGGCGTATAACGAGGAGCGACTTGACCTCATCATCATTGCGCTGACCAGTCAGCTCAGGCCTCTCTCTCCCTTGGGAGAGGTGAGTGTCGTGCAGTGGAAAGAAGCTGGTCTTTTGAAACCATCGGTCATAAAGCCGATTCTTACGACTATCGAAAAAAGGCTCATCCTTAGGAAGCTCGGACGTTTACGAGAGCCGGATCGAAGAGTCCTGCAGGAACTATTGCACAATATCCTAGGCAGCTGAGGGTGCGCTCCTCACCCTTGAAGACCGCTTACGAGCCGGGGTATATGTCACTCTTTGCCAGTAAAACCGGGCGACGGACTCTCGTCCCCCGTGAGGTTTGCCCTATGGACGTGGAGCCAATTTGTGGCTGAGTCATAGACTCCCTCAAGGTGCACCTTGTTGCCGTGGAACTTTTCGGAGGAGAGCTTGGCCGAAATAAAGTGGCTGCTGCCGTAGAGTCGATATGTATGCCCATCTGCGAGTTTGAGCAGCGAGAGGTGGGCGTCTTTCTCGCACTTGCCCAGCCTGCGGCGCTCGGACGGGATATCGCAGCGGTAACAAATCAGCGTTCCTTCGAACGTCACCTCTTCCGAGGAAGCCCCAGGGATAACTTGCGGCTGTGGCCGGAACGGATGAGCCACTCCCAGCGGCCAGCACAGCAAGAACCACACAACACTAGAAATCAACACGCTCTTTGTCATTCTGCGGACTCGTTACGTCAGAAATAAGCCGCTTACAAAACCGGCTTCAAAAATAATCCAGAGCCCCATCGCCAGACTCACACCCCCTACGGCAGCGTGGACAGACAGATTGAGCCCTTGGCTCTTGGGTGCTGCGAGCGAGAAGAAGGCGCTCATCAGTACACTGACGGCTCCCATACCGAGTATGGAACCAAACCCAAAAGTAAGCACATATACCAGTCCAGTCATGACCGACGGGCTGCTTGCGACAACCAGCAGCATAAGAGCCGCACTCCCGGCGAGGCCATGCACCATGCCTACTACTATGGGCTTCCAACCGGTTGGGACACGATGCCCGTGCTGATGTCCGGCCTGTGTCGCATGGGTATGAAAATGGAGGTGCACAGTCTCGGCGTGAACGTGGCGGTGGACGTGCAAGCGGCGGCGCCAACAGTCGAATAAGGTGGTCAGCCCTAATGCTATCAACATGGCCCCGGCCAGGCATTCCATACACAAGCTGACTGCAGGCGGAATATCCAGCTTGAGAGTCAGGACAGTGAGCCCGACAAGCACTAAGGTCAGGGTGTGCCCGACGCCCCACCACAGCCCGAGCCGTAGGGTATGCCACGCGGATCGGTTGTGCGTCAGCAGCGTAGAGACTGCCACGAGATGGTCCGCATCAAAGGCGTGCTTTAGACCAAGGAGAAATCCAATGATCAGGATCGAGAGTGGTTCCACAGCCTGCTTCCTGTTCGGGCCGCGCCGGAGCAGTCCGGCTCTGCGTTATTTGTCGGGCGCGTCACACTGCCCCTCTATACCATGCCCCGCCCAAATAAACACAGCACCTAGTCTCAAGGGTTTGCAGCGTATGTATCTCGCATTTCCTATTTGTGGACTGTATCGAGGCAGCGGAAGGCTAGCTGTGCGGCCAACTCTGCACTGGCTTGGAGCGCACTGAGCGCTGCGTCCAGGTCCCGCGAACGGGCCTGAGTGAGCCGTTCCAGCGCCACACTAAACTCAAAAATACTCACCTCTCCCGCCTCGTAGGCTTGCTGCGTGAAGTGCTCACTCTGCGCGAGTTTATCACGGTAGTTTTTCCCGTACACAGCGCGTTGCTGCAGTGCGAGCCGAAGGCGTTCAGAGGCGGCAGCGACCTCATGTTGCACGGCGAGCGTTTGGGCTTGAAGCTCTCGGCGCGCAACCTCCACATTCGCCAGCGCGGCCGTTATCGCGTGTGCATTACGGTTAAAGAGGGGGAGTGGAATTGTGAGTGCCCCTCCGACGACCTGGTCTTCATCGTCGAACTTATACATCGGACCAAGGGAAATATTCGGTATCCTGTTTGCCCGTGCGAGGTCGAGTTCTGCTTCCCGGGTTGTCACTTTCAGACGCGCGGCTTGGTAGTCGGGCCGATGCTCCAAGGCGCAGTCCAGGAGTTCCTCTCGTGATGGAAGAGGTTCTGGGACAGAGTACTGCGCAGGGATGCTGAAGAGGTCGCCGACCGCGACGAGCGATTTTCCCACGCCGGGGCCAAGGAGTAATAGCAGCTGTTTTTCAGCCAGTACGTGTTCCTGTTTTCTGCTGAGCAGACGGGTGCGTGCTTGGTCTGTATCGAGCTGCAGGGTATCGAACTCCAGCACGGAAATATCTTCCTCCGCATAGCGCTCGGTGCCTGCGTGAAGTAGTGTCTCACGGGTCTGCAGGATGCGCTGTTGCGCTTGGATGCGCTCCTGTGCCGCCAGCAGCTCGTAAAAAGCGCGCATGACTTCTCGTTGGAGCAGTCGTTCGGCATTCGTTATGACCCGCTCGGCATACACCAGATGTGTGGCGGCTGCCTGGCGTCGGTGTCCGCGCTGCCCAGCAATTTCGACTTCTTGCAGGAGTAGGACTGTGGCATCCGTAGTTGACCTTCCGGTCGATTCGCGGAACCGCCGGTTACGGTAATCGGCCTCGATGCTGACAAGCGGATTTGTTTGGAACAACAACCCCGCTTGCTGGACGCGGCCCTTTGCCAGCCCGAGTGCGTGACGCTTCGCCTGCACATCGGGATTCTCCTGCAAGGCGCGCGTCACAGCGGTCGGCAAATCCAGGTGCAAGGCGGAGTTCGCATCCTCGGCTCTTGCCTGCCCAATCTGTCCAATCTGGCCGGCCAGAAGGAACACCCACACGGTCGGAAACAACACCGAGCGCGTCCGCATCATTGCTCTTCTCCTGCTCTTCCTGCTCGCTCAGCAAGTGGCCGACCAAACTTCAGGTATAAGACGGGCACAACGACTAAGTTCAGCACGGTTGAGGTCACCAGGCCGCACAAAATGACGATAGCCATCGGGGTGAGTATCTCGCTGCCAGGGTGGCCGGCCCGAAACACGAGCGGCAGGAGCGCGAGTCCTGATGACAGGGCGGTCATGAGAATGGGCGAGAGGCGCTCCAGCGCGCCGCGTTCCACTGCGGCTCGGAATCGCTGCCCTTCTTCCTCCATCAGATGACGAATATGCGTGACCAGCATGATGCCGTTTCTGGTGGCGACGCCAAAGAGCGTAATCAGTCCTACCAGCGAAGCGACACTCAGTATCCCGCCAGATACAAACACCCCAATGACTCCGCCAATCAGCGCCAAGGGGAGATTCACCAGGATAATGAGGGCGTCGCGGACAGACCGCAGCGCGGTGGTGAGCAGCAGAATAATGCCCCCCAGCACGAAAAAACTTAACACCCCGATAGTGCGCGACGCCTCCTGGGCGCTTTCAAACTGACCGCCGTAGACAATGTAGTATCCTTGGGGCAGGGACACGTGTGTTGTCACCTGTTGCTGCATGTCGCGCACGACGTCCTGGAGGGCGCGTCCGGCCACATTACAACTCACCACAATGCGGCGCTGCACATTTTCGCGTCCAATAGTGTTTGGGCCGAGGGCACGGCTCACGTCGGCCAGCAGACTCAGCGGGACCTTTCCCCCGCGCGGCGTATCAATCAGCGTAGAGCGAATCGCGCTCAGGTCGCGCCGAGTCGCATCTTCGTAGCGGACGACCAGGTCAAAGCTGCGCTGGCCTTCCAATACGCGCGAGACGGTCTTCCCCCAGAATGCCGTCTCTAACGCCTCCGCTACGTTGCCCACGGTGAGTCCGACCCGGGCAATCTGTTCACGGTTGAGCTGCAGGTGGAGAATCGGCAGGTCGGTTTGTTGCTCAACGGCGAGGTCCACGACGCCGGGAATTTGTGCTACCGCATCCCGAACGGCGAGACCCAGACGGCGCAGGCGCTGGAGATCGTCGCCAAAGATTTTCAGCGCGATATTGGCTCGCGTGCCAGACAACATGTGGTCAATACGGTGGGATATCGGTTGCCCGATGGTGATGTTCATCCCTGGCACAACCGTGAGTGCTCGGCGCACGGCATTGAGGAACTCCGCTTTCGAACGTGTTTGCATCTGCAGTCCTACATCGATTTCTGAGGCTTCGACCCCTTGGGCGTGCTCGTCCAGCTCCGCCCGCCCGGTCCGCCGCGCCGTCGTTTTCACTTCGGGAAACGAGAGGAGAATGTTCTCGACCATCTGACCCAGCCGGTCCGACTCGGTCAGGGAGGTGCCTGGCAGAGTGACGGTATTAATCGTGAGCGTGCCTTCATTAAACTCGGGAAGAAACGACCGACCGAGCAGCGGGGTGAGGGCCAGCGTTCCAGCAAACAGCACGGCAGACGTGGTGATAACGAGACCGGGGCGAGGAAACACGTATCCGAGTATCTTGTGATAGGTCTGCTGTAAGTGACGGACCAGCGGATTGTCTCTGCCTTCTCTAACTCCCTTTGAGTGAGGCAGCAGCAACGAGCACAGCACGGGGGTGACCGAGACAGCAACCACGAGCGAGGCAAAAAGCGCCACAATATAGGCCAGGCCCAAGGGCATGAGCAATCGTCCTTCGACACCGCTGAGAAAGAACAGGGGGACAAAAACCAGCGCAATGATAAACGTGGCGAACGTGATAGACGGACGGATCTCCAGTGAGGCCTTGAGCGTCACCGCGAGCGAATTGGCGCGCTGTGCCTGGGCTAAAGCCGCATTCTCCCTGAGTCGCCGCAAGACGTTTTCGACATCAATAATGGCGTCATCGACCAATGCGCCAATGGCAATAGCCATGCCGCCCAGGGTCATGGTGTTCATCGTGCCGCCCAAGAGTTGCAAGGAGAGCACGGCGACGAGCAAGGCGAGCGGAATAGCCACCAGCGTAATCAGTGTGGCGCGTATGTTCATGAGGAATAAGAGCAGAATGCCGACCACCACCAGCACCCCGTCTCGCAGGGCATCGACCACGTTTTCAATGGCCACTGCGATAAAGTCGGCCTGGCGGAAGACATGGGCATTAATAGCCATTCCTGCCGGCAGGGTGCGTTGGATGGCGTCAAGGATGTTGTCCAGTTCCTGGGTTAAGGTCAGCGTGTTTGCGCCCGGCTGTTTTTGAAGACTGAGAATCACGGCGGGCTTGCCTTGGGCTGCGCCTTCGCCCCGTTTGAGCGCGGGACCGGTTTGCACATCGGCCACTTGATGTAGAAACACGGGTTGCTCGTCGTGCATGGCCACCACGGTTTGTCCTATCTCCGCTGACTGACGGACGCGGCCAACGCCATGAATGAGATATTCTTGGCCACCCTCAACGTAGAAGCCGGCTGAGGTGTTCTGGTTGGTAGTACGGACCGCTTCGGTGACTTCGGTGAGGCTCACGCCATACGCCGCCATCCGCTCTGGAGACAGAAGGACCTGATACTGTTTAACCCCGCCCCCGATGGGGATGACTTGGGACACGCCAGGGACCGATAGTAGACGCCGGCGGATCACCCAATCCGCTGTAGAGCGGAGTTCGAGCGGCGAGTGGGTCTCACTGGTGAGGCTGATCAGCATGATTTCGCCCATAATGGAGGAGATGGGAGCAAGAACGGGCGACGCGACGTCTGGCGGGAGAACCGCACTGGCCAGTTGCAGTTTTTCATTCACCACTTGCCGGGCCTGATACACATCTGTGCCCCAGGCAAACTCGACCCACACCACAGAAATACCGGTGGCAGAAGACGAGCGGACGCGCCGCACGCCGGCAGCCCCATTCACCGCCGTTTCCAGGGGAAAAGTGACCAAGGTCTCAACCTCTTCCGGTGCCATCCCGTGGGCTTCCGTAATGACCGTTACCGTTGGAGCGGTCAGGTCAGGGAAGACATCCACCGGCATGCGGACGGCGACAACCGTCCCGCCGAATAAGACCGCAAGCGCGAGCGCCAGGACAATGACGCGATTGGCTAACGACCAGCTAATAAGACGATTCATACACGTGCTGCCTCGCTAATGCGCATGCCCATGTTCAGGTAGGGTGCTTGAGAGGGATGCCAAGTGCACCCGATACGCGCCTTGTGTCACGATCCGTTCGCCAGCGATGAGGCCGGCCCGAACCTGTACGAAGTCGTTCGTCTGTGTCCCAAGCTCCAGTTCTCGCCGCGCAAACGTCTCTCCGCTCACTTGGACAAAAGCAAGCGGAATCCCTTTGTCGTGGACAATGGCATGCCCGGGGATGGCAATAGTGTGCACGACTTCTCCGGTCAGCACGCTCAGTTCGCCATGCATGCCGATTTTTAGCTGTCTATGCCAATTGTTGACCGCGAGGATAAGCGGGATAGAACGAGTCCGGTGGTCCAGGACGCTGCCGATGGTGATCAGCCGCGCATCCGGTGGAGAGAGGAGCAGCGGCATGCTGAGGGCGGGCGCGCTAAAGCGGGCCTGTTCAACGTGTCGCACTTTGGAGATGTCCGCCTCAAACACCCGGCCTTCAATCCAGACCTGCTCCAGGTTCATAATGGTGAACAGGTCATGGCCGGCCTCAATGAGTGCGCCCGGTGTGAGGTTGACTGTGACCACCGTACCGGTCATCGGAGCCCGCAGAAGAAAGTGCTCAGGGCTGTGTTTTCGAATTTTCGTTGTATCTGCGGGGTTCACATTCAGCAGATACAGCTCAGAGCGGGAGGCCGATAAGCGCGCCTTGAACACTGCCACGTTTTTTTGCGCTTGCTCGAAGCGGCGCTTCGGAACAATACGGTTGGCATACAGGTCTTGCAGCCGCGTCAACTCGTGCTGAGCGGCCTCAAGTTCAGCCGTAGTGGTATGCACGGCAGACGCGAGTTCGGCCTGACTCTTGGTTGGCAAAGGGAGCAGCAGGGCGAGTGGCTCACCCTGCTCAACACGCTGGCCCGGCGTGGGGACACCGTTCTCGACAGCCAAGGTTCGGCCGCTGAAGGGCGCAGTGACGTGGACTTCTCCACCGGCTGCGGGTTTGACTTCTGCGTGTAGCTGCAGGGTGGTCTCCAGTTCCCGAGCACTGACCTTCTGTGTGGCAAATGCCATCTGCCACTGCTGCTCCTTGAGAAAGATAATACCGTCTCCTGCTGGCTTTTCTTCCGCTTCTTTTTGACTTGGGAGGTCTTTTGCTGTTGTCACCTCCACTTGCCCCGCGTCTATCGTATCGAACACGGTCTGATTACCTGGATGCAACCGTGTGAAAAGCAGACGATAGGTGCCGGGTTCTTTGGGGGTGAGTACCGGACGGTAGATGCCTGGCGATGTGGCTTCCGAGCGCACGGTTATGTTTTGGCCGTTTTGGCTTTGCAGTGTTGTGATGACCACATCCTGAGACACAGCCTGAAATGTAGACAGGTCGGTCAGATGCGCCGCAAAAGGCGTGGCTTTGCCAACTATGAGCGGCGTAAATTCTACAAAGAGTTCGGTCTTGGTGGTCCACTTGGTGATGCTGAGAGGCTCAGGGGCAAGGTCTTGCAGGTCTTGGGGCAGACCTGCATCGCCCAACTGGCAGCTTGCCAGTAACATCAGCACACCGAGGCCCACACAGTAATTGCGCAACATGGGCGCGGTCCTCCGCAATAGATACACGGCTTCCCACACAG
>CAUZQN010000023.1:0-11291 GCA_963581605.1 uncultured Binatia bacterium (SeqCode) | reverse complement strand
CCCCAGTTTGCACAAACATGGTTAATAATAATCGCCCAGACTGGAGCTTTTGAGAGCAGCAATTTCCACGGAATCGTTTCATTTTTTGGAAGGGGTGGGGCCTGCTCGTGAATATGGGCTACTTCTTCTGAGCGGATCGTGGGATGTGTTTCCGGCGTATCCGTCACACGCAAATACCAGAAACCGAACCAAACAAAGCCGAGGATGCCAAACAGGTAGAACACCACCGGCCAGCCCCAAGCCACGACAATGGACGGCGTCAGCAGCAGTGCGGCCACCGTCCCAAGCGAAATCCCGCGCACATTCAGCGCGGCCGAACGTGCGCGCTCTTGGCTCGGTACCCAACGGGCAAAGAGGTTGTAAATCGCAGGAAAGGCGACGCCTTCGCCGAGTCCCATACCCACCCGAGCGAGGAAGAGCACTGTGAGGGACATTGCCGCAGCAGGTGGAGTACTAAAAGTAAAGAGCGACCATAAAAGGACACCACAGCCTAAGACGATCTTTCCGCCGTAGCGGTCGGCGAGCCACCCGCCCAAGACCTGGGTCGCAAGGTAGCCGTAAAAAAAGGAGGACAGTACAATGCCCCGTGTGGTTTGGCCCCAGCCAAACTCTTGGGCCATGGGAATAATAGCAACCGAGATATTAACTCGGTCGATATAACAAATAAAATGCTACAAAAACACAGGCCAATCAGGGTAAAGCGCCGCGGCCAGTAGTGGCGGAGTGAAGACAGTCCGGAATCCATAATCCCCCCTTTTCCCCTTCTGGGAGACAGGTTTTACGCAGACCACGCTGTCTCGCCTCAAAAGGATCGCGCTACTGTAACGCATTCTTTTACTCTTGCGAATGTTATCTGCAGGAAGACGGAAACAACGCCGAGGGATAGGGCATTTTTTTCTTGAAACGAAGGGGCAGGAATATTTTTGTTTTTATCAATATAGTCCGGGCAGTCCCGGTACGACTGGGCTCTTACTCGTCCTCTCCGCTGACCTTGTGCATAGAGCCGTCGCTCAGCTCGTAATAGACGGCAACGCATTCATCTGGTGCCAAAGGAGGGAGGCTCAACTCAGACGGATGCGCCTCGTAATAGAGGCGCTCGGCTTCTTCACACAGGACGACGAATGCCCCAAGCGCAGCCCGATAGCGGCTTTCTGAGACTCCAATTTGACGCAAATATAAAAGTTCATCGTCGGCTTGGTGGAGTTGCCGCCACACATCCGACTCGTGTTCAGCAAGCCAGGAATCGATCGGTACAAAGTGTACGCTCAGTGGCCGTATCGTATCAATATAGCATTGGTGGAGAGTGGGGGGAGAAACCGGATGCGGCCGTTGCAACGCGGTCGGGGACCGTTTCCCCCGCTTCGGTTGGGGGGCTGTTGCCATGTATCCATTCTACGAATGAAAAGAATGCCAAAACAAGACAGGCAAGAACATTCTTCTGCTACCTATCAGACTTTTACTTGAGCCCAGCTTCCAGTCTCCCAACTCCACACAAACGTGGCCGATTGGAGGATACGGTAGATCACATTGGCTATCCAGATGGCAAGCAAGCCAAAGCTCCATAGTGACTGCATGCCAAAGGCGATGGGCAAGAAGAGGCACCACTGCATGCCAAGAGAGATCAGCATCACACGCCGACTGTGTCCTGCCCCGTAATGGGCATTCAGCAGCACCACGCCGAGGACTTCAAAGGCCATCGTTGCTGCAGTGATTTGGAGTGGCAGCCGGGCAAGCGCAAGCGTCGCAGGGTCACGCAAGAAAAGCATCAGAAAAAAGTCGGGCATGAAGAGTGCTGGTAGCGCAAGCGCGCCAACAACCAGCACTGCCATGCGCGCCACATACCATGCCCACGAACGAGCAGCTTGTGCATCTCCCGCTCCGAGCGCCTGGCCGACAAATGATGCAGCAGTAAGCCCGAACGCATTCGACAGCAACAGCCACAGCAGGAGGAGATTGGATAACACATGCCCTGCGGCGAGTTCGGCTGTTCCGATATTGCCAAGAATCCAAAAGAACGCGGTCATACCAGCGGCAAAGAACACGTGCTGGATACCTGCCGGAATAGACAGACGCAGCAAGGCGACGAGGGTTGCCCAGTCTGGCCAACGCACCAGAAAACCACCCGCCCGAGCATGGCGAAAGGCGCTCATCAGATACACGATCGATCCAATATAGAGAGCCGCTGTTGTTCCTATCCCCGCACCGAGCACCCCAAGGCGTGGTGCACCCAGATTGCCGAAGATCAGTACCCAATTGAGGAAGATGTTCGTCACATTCATCACAATGATCGTACGCATATAGATCTTGGACAAATTAACGGCGTTCCAGTAGCCCCGAAAGACAAAGTTCGTGCCCATGGCAATCAAGCCAACAAGTCGAGCCTGGAGGTAGACGGTTCCCTGAGAAGCCACACCGGCATCGTGAGTAAGGAGAGGGAAGAAATCTGGGGCAAACACAATCAACGTCACGGAAAGGGGCAACCCGAGCAGCAAAACAAGCAGGAGCCCGCCGTTCAGGGGCACCGCAATTTCACTCGTCCGCCCGGCTCCGAGCCAACGCGCAGACGTTGCCTGCACCCCGGTTGCAAGACCGATAATAAATGCCGCGCTAGTGAAGGTAGTAAACTGAGCAAGGCCCACCGCTGCCAGCGCACCATCCCCCAGCGAACCCAGCATAGCCGTGTCCACCAGATTCATAATGTTTTGGGAAATCATCCCGCCCATGATGGGCAAGGTAAGGCTGAGCGTCCGGCGCCAACGGGATACCACGTGATTCTTTTGTGATGCCCAAAGGCAGGAGTAGAGTCAAGTACTTGCGGGAGGTCAAGAGTGCGGGGGACAGTAGGCCAAGGAGAGCTATGCTTTCTTTCAAAGGGGATGATGGAGACGATATATGGCGTACGGAAGAGTCCGTCGCTCGCGTTCTTACCGCGCTTGGCAAACGCAAGGGGAATTTAACAGTCGTTACCCCTGCTCAATAAACGGCATTTGGGTTATGCGTCGCCCCCTGCTTTCAAAGGGAATCGCTCGGGATGCTCAATCGTCTGCAGTCCGAGATCTATATCCAAATAAGGCCAGTAGAAGTGCTCTAGTGTTGGCTCTTCTACATTAACGATCTTGCTAATGGGCGCATCCCTGAACCATGGAAAATCCTCGTACGGCATAAACAGTTCTCGGTCACCTACGAGGATCCATATCCCATGCCTGGAGATATTAGTAACCTCAACCGTTGAAGTGCCGATGCCAAGCGGTTCTGAATTCATCTTTTCGCCTCTGTATGATCTCTTCTGCTTCACGGAGCTGTGACTTAGATAGTCGATAATTCCGAGCAAGCGCTATGTCAGGTTCGAGCCAGAACTCCTCTCCGTCGGCGCAAGAGACATGCTCATGCATACGTGATTCTTCTCGCGAGAAGAAAAAATACCGATACCCATGTTCTCGGTGGATTGTCGGCGCCATTTGCTGCCTCATCCACCCCTTAGAACCACTAACAAAACTGCCCGGAGCAGGTTGTCAGCACCCCAGCCCCGCTCCTCTGGATTCCCGTTTCCACGGGAATGACCGTCCTTTTTTGTCATACCTGCGCAAGCAGGTATCCAGGCCTACGGTACAAGACGGAGTTTCGTTAGGCGCCCTTAGCATAGTCTCTTATCCCCGCCCAATAAACGGCATCTTGGTCGCCATGATCGTCATGAATTGTACATTCGCATCCAACGGTAGGTTGGCCATATACACAACGGCTTGCGCCACATGACTCACATCAAATGTCGGCTCTGCCTCAATAGACCCATTAGGCTGAGGGACGCCTTTTTGCATGACTGCGGTCATTTCAGTCCCTGCGTTGCCGATGTCAATCTGGCCACAGGCAATATCGTATTTACGACCATCAAGTGACGTCGATTTGGTCAGCCCGGTCATGGCGTGCTTCGTTGCCGTATACGGCACGGAGTTGGGGCGCGGGACGTGGGCCGAGATGGAACCGTTGTTGATAATACGACCTCCTCGTGGGTCTTGGTCTTTCATGATCTTGAATGCTTCCTGCGTACACACAAACGCACCGGTCAAGTTGATGTCCACAACGGCTTTCCATTGTTCATACGATAGATCTTCCAGGGGCACAGGCGGTGCGCCGATGCCGGCATTGTTGAACAATACGTCGAGTCGGCCAAAGGTCTCTTTCGTTTGGGCAAACAAAGCACGAATAGAATCAGGATCGCTTACATCAGTCGGCACGACGAGCGTCTTTGCATCTGTCCCAGCTTCTTTCGCCGTTGCTTCTAGTAGCGCTACTCGGCGGCCGGCTAAAGCTACGGCATAGCCTTCTTGTAAGAGGGCGAGTGCGCTACATTTACCAATGCCGGTGCCTGCGCCAGTTACGATAGCGACCTTTTCGCGTGTACTCATGTGTTGGCTCTCCTTTCGTCGTGCGGCCCGGCGGCGAGAAACATGGCGTGTTTCATTGTGGGATTCCTTAAAAAGGTAAGGGCACGGCAGACCCTCCTCTTACGAAGAGGCTGTTAAAGTCAGAGGTCTCTACGGAGTCGGCTCGTGCTGGCCCCACCTATCGAAGTGGGTGACCTCAGTGACAGGGCGGCGTTTAACCGGACCGAACTTTCCCGTGGGGAAGCCGATTGGGATGGTCGCAACTACGCCAAATTCGGACGGAATACCCAGCCGCTGCTGCAATTCATCTTCAAACATTTGGTGCATAGTCGTCAGGCTGGCGCCGAGACCGAGCGCACGACAAGCAAGCAGAATATTTTGTACGCAGGGATAGATCGAGCCATACGATGGGGGAGCTTTCCCTTCACGCTTTTCCTCAGGCACGGCAAACGGCCAGTCACGTTTTCCACACACCAACAGCAGAACGGGGGCCTCGTGCATATGTTCCGCCAAATGGAGGGCAGATCGAATGATCCGAGCCCAGGATGATGTATCATCATCCTTCGGCCTCAGAGCCTCGCCAAAACGGTCCAGCATGGCTTGATGATATCGTTCCTGGAAAAACTTCTTGTTGGCCGCCTCCTGAAGAACCACAAAAGCCCAAGCTTGGAGATTTTGCCCACTTGGCGCACGTATCCCGGCGTCAAGGATTTTACGGATCATCTCAGTCGGCACCGGATCTGTTCTAAGCCGCCGCATAGCCCGCATGGAGTGCATGGTTTCAAACACACCGAGTTCTTCAGCCATGTTCTTCTTCCTTTTCAGTTTGGCAGTTTGTATAGAGAACCTTATTACGCCCCTTTTAATAAATGTTTGGCAATGATGATACGCTGGATCTGTGACGTACCTTCATAAATCTGGAGCAGTTTAGCATCGCGCATAAGCTTCTCGACCGGATACTCACTAAAGTAGCCATACCCGCCAAAAATCTGGACGGCGTTGGTCGTGATCTGCATGGTCCGATCTGCACCGAACGCCTTGGCGTAACTCGATACAATAGAAGACTGGGCGCCTTGGTCGAGTGACCAGGCGGCTTTATAGGTCAGCAGCCGCATAGCCTCCAGCTCAATTGCCATATCCGCCAGCATGAACTGTATAGCCTGAAAATTCGCGATGGCCTGGCCGAACGCTTCGCGTTGTTGGGCATATTTGACGGATTCATCGAGCGCCCGCTGCGAAATCCCAATAGCAAACGCGCCAACCTCCGGACGGCTCCGGTCAAAAGTGCGCATGGCGATTTTAAAGCCTTCGCCCTCGGCACCAATAAGTCCGCTGCGAGGAACCACGACATCTTCAAAGACGATCTCCGCCGTATCCGACGCACGCTGACCCATTTTGTTATGCATCCGGTTGGCAGTGATGCCCGGCGTGGCAGCAGGCAGGACAAAACATGATACAGCGCCATGCCGCTGAGTTCTATCTTCGGTCGCAAACGTCACATACCACTGGGCAACGGAGCCATTTGTAATAAAGTGCTTAGTACCATTCAGGACAAAATCATCTCCGACTTTTCGGTAGGTCGTAGAAATGGCAGCAGCATCAGAGCCTGCGCCCGGCTCAGTCAACGCAAAGGAGGCATACACCGGCTCGGAAACCAGCTGCCCGAGATATTCTTTTTTTTGCTCGTCGTTGGCAGCGATAAGGAGCGGAGTCGCAGCTAGATTATTGGCCACCATATTAAGCGCGATACCCGCACAGCCGTAGACCAGCTCCTCGTCGACCAGACAGGTATCAAACACCTCCAGGCCAAGGCCGCCTTGGGCTGTGGGAATAAGCGGATTCAGGATACCCAGCTCCCAGGCTTTACGACAGATTTCATCAGGAAAATGCTCTTCTTTGTCATACTTGGCTGCAACGGGAATAATTTCCTCAACCGCAAACTTATGTACTGTTTCTTTTAGTTGTTTTTGTTCTGGGGTCAGCTCAAAGCCATACATAGCGGCTTCTCCTTCAGATTTTTCCAGATTTTTCTCTTATGAGACAAGATGACTACTGCAACCACTGCAGGCAGCCGGCGGCCTCCAAAATCGGGGCTAAGGCCGTTTTCTGTGCAATCTTGGCATAACGTTCACGTAGTACGCCAAGAGACCGGGCATGGTATTTCTGCGTGCCTTGGGAATATTCCTTGCCGCGCAGCATGGCAGAACATGTTTTCTCACCAGCAGTCAAGGCTTTGGCATTCGCCACCGACCATGGCAGAAATGTTTGGCCGATTTCTTTCAGTAGCGGCATAAGCGTTGGGGCAAGATCGTCCCACGTCTCCAGCTCGCCCTCATCTTTGGGATGCAACATCTGCTGTGTCCAGGACAACACATTTGGGGCAACTGCCCGCATCATCGTCCCGGCTGAGGGGTCGGTTGAACACTGATGGAGCTGAGCGGCCAGGCCAAAATCACCAAACATTGGCTTCCCGCCAAACAGATACATGCGTTGCTTGAGGTGTTGTTCGAGAATCGATAAAAGACGATCCAATGAGGACTCGATATGTTCCCGCGTGTGTTCTGACGAACCCACAAACGATAGCCGGGGCACCATACGCTCTCGAATCTGCTCCGCCGCCTTTTGATATTCTTCTTCGCTAAGCCCCGGTCTCGTCAGACGTACAATGCGCTCGGCAGTCGACTTTTGGTCCGGCTCGTATCTCCAGCGGTAGTGGAACATCTGCTTATTGCCCCACTCATCACCATACTCTTCGATCAGCGCAGAGAGGAACGCCAGGGCCGGGTCGCTAGGGTGGATGGACGGTTCCGGCTGGAGATTCTCAAAATGATCCATGATGGGTGTAGAGTCTTGCATGCCCTTCCCATCTGGTGTCACGACGAGGGGAACAAGAGGCAGTTTGGCATAGCGTTCGAACTCTGCCTGAGTGCTCAAATCGCGCGCAATCCATTCGTGCCGGATATGCTTATACCGAAAATACGCCCGGACCTTTAATGAATAGGGCGACAATTCCACACCAAAGAGGCGATAGGGTTGAGCCATAGTCTTATCTCCAGGGGCATAGCATTCTGGTCTCTGTGTCGAACGCTCTTTCCTCCGGACGGAGGTGAATGCTTCGCCCCTACAATCTATTTCCCATTAAATTTGGGGGCGCGTTTCTCTAGGAAAGCCGTAATGCCTTCTCTCCCATCCTCGCTCTTCGACCGTGCGGCAATGGACTGGGTTTCGTTTTCCATCTGGGTTTCAAGCGTTTCCGTCCAGCCGCTATGCAGCAGCCGTTTGGCTCCGCCAAAAGCGCCCGTCGGCCCCTGCGCCAGCTCACCCGCCAGCTTTTCTGCTTCGGCCACTAGGTCTGCATCCGGGACAACCCGATTAACGAGGCCCCACGCCTCGGCTTCCTGAGCTGAAAGGATCCGATTGGTGATGGTCAACTCCAACGCCCGTTTCATACCCACAATACGCGGCAGAAAATACGTTGACGAGCCATCCGGGGTGAGTCCAATGCGGGTGTAGGCCATGGTGAATTTGGCCGATTCGGCAGCCAAGACAATATCACATGCACAGGCAATACTCAGGCCTGCGCCCGCAGCTATGCCATTCACCGCGCCGATCAGCGGCGGGTCCATACGTGCAAAACGCGAGATAGCGCCATGCAGATACGTAGTCACTTCTTTCATGTGGGCTGGCAGTTTCTCTCCTTGCGCAGAAAAACTCTTCAAGTCGCCGCCGGCACAGAACATCCGGCCGCTTCCCGTCATCACAACCGCCCGGATTTCGGGATCCTCATCGCATTCAAGCGATGCATGCATGAGATCATAAGCAAGGTCGAAGTTGAGCGCGTTGGCCGCCTCGGGACGGTTGATCGTGATCTTTGCGATATTGTCCTTTTTTTCAAACAGGATGGCCGTATAGGACATGGGTTCCTCCGTATTGCTCCTAAATGGACTGCAGGAAACTGGCGATTGCCTGACCAATCTCCTGTGGGGAATCTTCTTGAATAAAATGGGACCCTTTAACCGTAATTTCCTGCTGACTTGGCCAGGTACGGCAAAACCCACGCTGTGGGCCGGTCAGGATCGCACCAGGATCAGCGTTCACAAAGAGTTTGGGAATGTCACTCGCCGCCAGCCACTTCCCATAGTGCTCGACGATCTCCACCACGTCTGCGGGCTCGCCTTCGATAGGAATCTCGCGCGGCCAGGTGAGCGTGGGCCGGCGTGACTCGCCGGGCTCAGTATAGGGTTTACGGTAGACGGCCATTTCTTCTTGGGTCAGATCACGCACCACACTGCCGGGCAAAACGCGCTCTACGAACACGTTATTCTGCAGCACCATCTCTTCTCCTGCCGGGGAACGAAAACCTTGGAAGACTTTGCGCGCCGCCTCAGGAAAGGTCTGCCAGGTCAGAGGGCAAACAATCGCCTCCATATAGACCAGCGCTTTGATGCGATCAGGGTAGCGCCGCGCCCAATGGAAGCCTAAAGCCGAACCCCAATCGTGAATGACCAGCGTGACGTTCTGATTGAGACCAACGGCATCAAACCAGGCATCCACATAACGGGAGTGATCCACAAATCGATACGATCCGGCAGGGTTTTTCCCCGAGTCGCCCATACCGATCAAATCGGGGGCCAGGCAACGCGCTCCGCCTTCCACATGCGGGATAATATTACGCCACAAATAGGACGACGTTGGGTTACCGTGGAGAAAGACAACTGGGTCTCCACTGCCGGTATCGACATAGGCCATCTCACTGTCCAGCACGGACACACGTTTGCGTTCGTATGGATCGTTAGCTGAAATGGATAGACTCATTCTTCTCTCCTGAAAATGGCTACTGATTCGTTCCCGCCACATCCGCCATCAAGGCCAACGCCTCAGGCTGACTCGACTGGACCATCATGGTTGAAACGCCGGCGTCTTCCCAGGCTTTGAAGCGTTCGCGAATCCGAGCCGGCGGGCCACACAAGGAGATTTCGTCACACAGCTCATCCGGGACCAGCGCGGTGGCCTCTTTCTTACGGCCCGCTAGATAGAGATCTTGGATCTCAGCCGCGACATCAGCGTAGCCGTATTTCGAGACCATCTCATTGTGGAAGTTCTTGCCTTTGGCGCCCATCCCTCCAACATACAGAGCCAGGGTGGGCTTGAGTTGGGCGAGGCAGGCGGCGACATCGTCTCCGATGACGACCGTACATCCAGCTACCACATCGAAATTGTCCAAAGACTTGCCACCCCCCGCACGCTGGAAGCCTTTTTCCAAGTCAGGGGTAAACATATTCATACGGTAGGGTGAAAACCAAATCGGCAGCCAACCATCGGCAAGTTCGGCCGTAATGCGGATGCTGAGCGGCTTCATAGTCGCCAGATAGACGGGTAAGCGCCGTGAGTGCAGGATCGATTTGAGCGGTTTACCGAGTCCGCTTGCGTCTTCGCCCTGGTAGGGCAGTTGATACACCTTGCCATCCAGGGCGACCGGCTCTTGACGGTCCCAAATCTTGTGCAGGATTTCTACATATTCACGAATACGCGCGGCGGCTTTGCTATACGGCATGCCGTGCCAGCCCTCGATCACCTGCGGACCGGACATACCTAGGCCTACCAGCACGCGGCCATTAGAGAGCGCATCCAGGGTGGACATGGTCATGGCACACATGGCCGGCGTACGAGCCGGGATTTGCATAATGCCGGTGCCAAGTTTAATGCGCGAGGTTTTCGCAGCCAAATAGGCCAACGGCGTCACGGCATCCGAGCCATACGCCTCTGCGCTCCATACCGAGTCATAACCCAGCTTTTCCGCCTCAAGGATCATATCCATGGGCAGTTCAACCCGTCCGCCGGAATAGCCAACGCCGATTGCAAGTTTCATGGGAACTCCTTCCTCGTGCGAGGTAAATGAATATTCGCCGTAGGGGACTGTTTATATCGAACTGCTAGAGATGCGGCTACTCGGGGAGGAGGAATATTTGCTTAAAAATAAATGCTGGGACCCGTCTGAACGAGGCCGCCCAACAAGAAGGGCTTTCTGTTCTCGGCTGAAACGTTACGCATCTTTCAACGCTCCCGCCACGCGCTCATAATCCTCAAGGCGCGGCAGGAGCAGCGGGAGGTCCACACCCGCCTGTCGATACTCGGCTATACGTTGTTTGCATTTTTCTACCGAGCCGATGAGGTAAAAGGACTCGACCATTTCGTCCGTGATGAGCCCTACGGCTTCTTTGCCTTCATCTTTTGCGTAAGACTCCCGCAAGGGACCAAGAATGGAGGGATCAAAGCCGCCCTTTCCTAGCAGGATTTCCCCCACATAGGCTTCGTCGAGTAAGCGTACGATACGTTTTTTTAGCGTAGGCAGGATACTATGCGGATCATCAGTCATCCGCACCACAAGCATGCAGGCAATATCAATAGACTCCGAATCGCGACCGGCTTCTTGCGCAGCGCTGTGTATCTCTTCAACCGCGTATTTGATGTAGGATGGAGGAACGTAGGCATTGAGCAGCACGCCATCGGCAATCGCTCCGGCCAGACGCAGCCCTTTTTTCCCAATTGCAGCAAGATAGATGGGCAGGTTTTGTTGAATCGGCGTTGTGGCAAGACGCGCATTGCGCAGTGTAAAAGGCCCTGCGGAGTCGGTTACCCGTTCGCCAGATAAGAGACGTTTGACGAGCGTGACTGCAGCCTTCATCGCTGCCTGGGAATTGCCGTAGGGCATACCCATCTTGTCTTGGATAACGCTGCGTTCGCTTCGTCCCAGTCCCAGCAAAAAGCGCCCGCCCGTGATCCGATCCAGCGTTGCCGTTGCCATGGCTAAGAGCGCGGGATTCCGCGTGTACGGGTTAGTGACGCCAACGCCGAGTTTGATCTTTTCTGTCGCAGCACCAAGATAGCCAAGTAGAGAAAAAATTTCTT
>CAUZQN010000022.1:0-11505 GCA_963581605.1 uncultured Binatia bacterium (SeqCode) | reverse complement strand
TCTCCGGCCTACTTCGCAGCAACCGTCATCGCTCTGGTCGCACTACTCCGTGCGACCTTATTTATCCATGAAATTGCACATTGTAAGCGAGGCAGTCTGCCAGGTTTCGAAATCGCCTGGCATCTCTTTGTCGGCTTGCCGTTCATGCTGCCGAGTCTGATGTATGTTGGATCGCACGGCAATCACCATCGACCCAATGTTTTCGGGACGGCAAACGACCCTGAATACGCGCCCCTTGCCCAGGGAAACATCCTCAGCCTTGGCTGGTTTGTCCTCGGTGTGCTGATCGTTCCAGTCTTATTGGTACTTCGCTGGGGTATCCTGGGACCTCTTTCGTATAGCATTCCACCGCTGCGCAAGCTGATTGTTCAGCGCGCCTCGACCCTAGTCATTAATCCAGCCTATCGTCGTCCGCTGCCACGCAAACATCAAATCTCCCGCTGGTATGCTCAAGAAGCTGCCGCAGCCCTGGTTGTTTGGCTCGCCTGCGTAAGCTGGATGATGGGCTTCCTACCCACCACCTGGGTCTTGCAGTGGTACCTCGTAACAGCCGGTACGTTGGTCCTGAATCAAGTCCGCACCCTGGCCGCTCATCGATATGACAATAGCGGCCGGCAACTGAGCCTGACAGAACAGCTGCTTGACTCTATCAATTTGGGCGGATGGCCGGTCCTAACCGTTCTGGCTGCGCCGGTGGGCTTACGCTATCACGCGCTCCATCACCTCCTGCCAAACGTCCCCTACCATAGCCTGGGAAGGCTGCATCGTCAGTTGCAGGACGCTTTGCCCTTGGACTCTTCCTATAATCAAGCCAGCGAACGCGGCATTCTTTCGGCGATCCAAGACTTGATGCGACGGATGCGCCTGCACCGGACGTCTGCATCAGTTACCGAAGAGCACGTTGCCGAAGAAGCTTAAACAGCACCGGCCAGCCCCAGATCAATGGGTAGCGGCGCTGCCGCTCGGACAGCTCAACCCACACCCCAGTATGCCGCCCCAGCTTCCACAGGACATATGGCAGCCAGTCACCAAAGGTCAGCGCCGTCTTGAAGAGCCGTAAAGCATACAGCACTTTTGCCAAGGAACGGCGCAGGGTCCAGCCGCAGCGTCTCGTCCAACGTTGAAGCAGCGGCATAGACAGCGTCCACTGTCCGCCTTGCTCTTGGAGGTCGAACACGTGTTGCTGCTCAAGTCGTTGGAGTCCGAACCGTGCTATTTGATCATATCGCTCAGGGCTTGCTTTGTATAAGACACGAATGGTTTCTGGCCGTTCGGTACGAAACTCTGTGCGGTAGGTTTCTCGGAATCCGGTGTGCCACAGATCGGCACAGGGAATGGGCAGATCACCGGACGGAGAAGCGAAAAAGAGGACCGCCCGTCTTATGAACGTCAGTGCGGCTTGCGCTGTTGCCTGCGCCACTCTTTCTTGCACGACGCTATCGCGTGCATACACAAGCCGTGCGGGCTGGCAAAACCGCGCCCATATAATGGCAGGAATGCTACGTGGAGTAGTCGCCTGCTCAAAATCCGCAGTCGAGATGACGGCATACTTCGCTCGCAGCGTCTGCGGTCCATGTCCCATCTCAAGATAAAATACGTTTGGTGGCAGGAGTACATTCAGCCATCTCAGCATGGGCTTTTCATACGCCGCCCGATACGAACGGACTAGGACATAAAAATCCAGCACAGCGTCGGTCATCTTTTGAGTACGCAGGCAGGAACCGTAAAAAAGCACACCATCCACCGCCTGGCCGTGACGGCACTGAATTTCGGCAGCGATAATGTCAGCTTCTTGTGGAACGGGCTGGGTCAACTCTTTCAAAAAGAGCTCGGTTAGGAGCATGTCAGGTGCTGCACTGAGGGATGCTGCAGGTTCGTCCATAGCACTCATGAGCACTTATGCTCGCACAAAACGGAGTCTATGGTCGGCCTCAAGGCGGAGTGTTCGTCCCGGCTCCGGGTCGAACAGTTCACCATCAATCGTGAAACCACTGTCCATGTGTAAGGTCACACTCTCAACATTTCGGCTGCAATAGCCGCTCGCGCTAACGGACGGTGGAGGTGGGAGGCCGCGCAATATTTTTAGCGCAGCAGGAAGACTCCGCTTCGCTCCTGCCGCGATAGAGGTAAATCGGACTGCAGCATCTTCTCTCCCCCAAAACGGGCGAATGCGGAGAAATAGACGCGCAAGCGTTGTGGCCATCACCAGTTGGAACCGTTCCCGTTCCAGGTGTTCAAGAGGAACACGCTCATCATTCACATACTGCTCACCATGCTCAGCGTGCAGGCCTATCCCAATTTCGTCCGGTGTCAGGAGTCCGGTTTGTGAACCACACACGATCCGCAGCAATGTCCCTCCCAAAAAGAGTCCCGCCCCAAACAGCCCTTGCAAGTGCTGCTGGGGATAGAGCTGATGCTTAAAAGCCAGCGCCCGTTGGATGACGCCTGCGCCGAAAAACATGCCATATTGGGGACGCTGGTGTGGCCCACAGTCAATGCGCAACACAGGCCGTTCGACCATCCGTTGTCCAAGCGTATTCGCTTGCATGCTACGCATGAGCGTGGCAAGACCAGCAGCCGGCCTGCCACGACTGCCGATATCATGCGCGCTCATGTTTGTTCGTCCGCCGCACAGAGGCACAATACAGGGAAGTCTCTCGAAGACATTGCTGTTTAAAACTTCGGTCAATACATGCTGCAGCGTCCCGTCCCCGCCATTCACAGCCAGCAGTGTGACTTCTTGACGAGCCAGGCGGGCTAGCGCCTCGGCCACATCCTCGCTGCTAGCGGTCTCGATATGTACCACATCTGGAGCAGCCTTAAGGACACGCCCAAGCGCGCCAAGGTGGCCTTTCTTAAGACCAGCCCGGCAATTGCTTAAAAGGCCCAGTCGCACGAAATCCCTGAAAAAGCGAGACCGTTACAGCCGGTCGCGGTGGGGGTAAGGGGTTGAGAAACGAGACTTTTGTGATGCCAGTTCCTGTGAGCGTAATTGGTGCACGCGCCTGGTCCGGCTGAAAGACGATTTCAAAAGGTGACAGGAGCCATACCCGACGAGGTTTCAGTTTGAGAGAGATCAGAAAGCGAAAGGGTTGCGGGATATCATCCAGAGGATCATACAGCAGGAGCACCCGATCGAGCTGAACCCGGCCTTTTATGTGTGGATGGGAAGGTCCACTCTCGAAAGAGAACTGCTGGGGGACATGATAGGACCCAACATTTTTCACATTCCCGTCAAACGTAAGGTGAAAATTTTGCGCCTCGTGGACCACTTGTTGTCCGTCTTTGGCAACAAGCCAGCGGCTGCGTGTTCCGTGGGGTGTTGTGAGATCCGTTAAGTAGAGCGACATCTCACTTTGCTTATCCGGAAACAAAAAGAATTCCAGCCGACGTAGCACGAGATCAGATTCCGCCTCATTCGCCCAACTATGGGTGACGGCGACTGTCCCGTGTACCGCTACCGGCTCGTCCATGCCTTTGACCCATACAGACCCCTCAGCCCGCGCAGCAGGATCAAGCAAATCCAGCGCGTAACCGGATGGCGGAAAATCAGCTGACCAGACAGCCGGCCCATGCGGATAAAAGTCCAGCTCAATCCGCGTACTCTTCTTCCTGACCCGCAGCTGATGTTTTGGGCTGCGTTGGTCGAGCAGACTCGACCCGACTTCCATCCGGAGCCGATCTGACGAGAGCTGCCATCGACTTTCCCGCCGACCGTTCCGAAATCGCCGACTCTGACCATTCGGTCGAATGACATGACCAACCACTGCAGCGTTTCGATCACCAAGCCCAAAATTTGTGATCAAAAATTCAGCGAACAGAAAATGGCCGGAGTCGAACCGGGCAGTCAGATCCCACCGCTCGTGGGCAAGCTCCCCCGGCAGCAGGCGGGCGGCCGGATTTCCGCGCTCAGCTGCGGCAAAGAGATCGCCACTCCACCCCCCCCACAAGCCAAGTGTGGGAGCTCCTGCGAGTATTCCCAGAATTCCCAGAATTCCGACAATTCCAAAAATTCTGAAGATAAAGGGAAATCCAACCGGCACGGCCCAAAAAACGCGCATGAGTCGAGAAACGGGCGACGAACACGTCCGTCTACTCATGCGCCTTATGCGGCTCATGCCGGCGTCCTGGATACTTGCCAGGTCTGAATAGGCTGGCCGTACCAGCGCTGGATAAAGGCTTGGCCGAATCGCACGGTATGAAACACAAGAGAACACACCGTCCAAACAGCGACCAACCAGAAGCCCAGGTCGGGCCGGCTAACACAGGTCCCTAGGGTGAGCAGGATCAGATTAGGATTCCGGCGGGCGGTAATGGTACGAAAGAACGAATCAACCGGTCGCCACGAATGGATTTCCATGTGAAAGGCCAGCATAAAGAGGCCTTCCAGCAACCGGCCTATAATATAGCCGCCAATGATAATCGCCGTCGTGGGATCAACCCAGATAACGTCAATAGAGACACTGCCGGACAATCCCGTCACCCAGGCGAGATACCAAAACGGCGGATGGACAAGGTCAAGGCCGTGATCCAGTACATGCCCGACCCGACTCGAGGTAAAGGTGACCCGGGCCAGCTTCCCGTCCACCGTATCCAGAAAGGTCATGAGCCAGGCACACAGCAATCCAAGGCCGAAGTGTCCCTCGACAAAGAGCCGGATCGCAGCACCCACCAGCACCCAACTGAGCCCGGTCACCATATTAGGACGAACGTGGAACCGGGCTAAAAGTCGCGTCACCGCGCGCGCGGGCAGCGGCCAGACCCACTTTGTGACCACATCGGTGATGCCCTTATACGATGCGCCAAAAATACGATTCTCAATCTGCACAAGTTTCTCAGACCGAACGGGAAGGAGATACGGCGGATCGAATTTTCGCAGCGCAGACGAATAGGCCGAGACCAGCGCCGCAGGCTCAAAATAGTCGATATTGTTGGGTTGCTCGGCAGGGATTTCTGCTGCATCAAGAAGAAAAGGTAAGACAGCATCAAGCTGGCCGCGCGTTGTCACTGCCGCTACTGGCGTCTGGTTATCGGGATCGACCAGGACCACGCCGCACGTCGGCTTTTGTTCAATAAGCGCACGGATCAAACGTTCGTCGAAAACGTAATCTGCCCGCAAAAGAATAACCGGAACGCCTTGCGCAGTGGCCGCAGCGGCTGCTCCGGTATGGATGTGGCTGTCAGGGACGCCGGCCGTGTGTAGGGTGCGGCGCAGGCGCTCTAGCGGAGAAAGACCCCAAATCTCGATTGGGCTGTCGGCGGCATAGCCGGGATGGCTCGGATGGCTCGGCGTATTGACTATCCACGCGTGGACATTTTCTGCGCCTGCCACCTGCTTCATACCTGTGCTCCTGAGGAAGAGCGGTCTTATCATACCCTGGGGTAGTGGTATAGGCTAAATATATTAGGGATTATGTCAGTTTTCACACTTGCCCATTTGTCAGACCTACACGTGACCCCAATCCGTCTCCGACACCCTCGGGCATTCCTGAACAAGCGCGCCTTAGGCGCGTTGTCATGGTCCTTGCGGCGACGCAAGGAATACCGCCCCGAAGTATTGGCCGCTCTTGTCACCGATTTGCGTACCCAGCAGCCGGACCATCTTGTGATTACCGGAGATCTGACAAACATTGCGCTGGAAGACGAATTCTCCGCCTCGCTGCCATGGCTTCAGCGGCTGGGCGGTCCACACCAGGTTTCTCTCATCCCCGGAAATCACGATACCTATACACCCAGCAGCGAATCCTTCCCTTGGGTCTATTGGAGCGACTATATGCGCTCTGACAATTTATCGAGTACTGCGTCAGACTTGCCTGCGCTTCTTTCAAATCATATCGCAAATCATACCGCGTCCAATTTCCCGACTATCCGGACCTGTGGGCCCATTGCTGTCGTAGGTGTCTCAACAGCACAGGCAACCGCGCCTTTTTATGCCTCAGGGGCGGTAGGCCGGAGTCAACTGCAGCGACTCGAACAGCTTCTCAGCGCTCTAGCGAAAACCCCCTTATGCCGGGTCGTTCTTATTCACCATCCGCCACAAGAGATGCACACCGCAGCCCGTCGCAGGCTGACGGATGCCGACGCGTTTCGCCGTGTGATTGCTAAAACCGGCGCTGAACTCATTCTGCACGGCCATATTCACAAAACCATACGGGCGAGTGTTCCAGGACCATACGGGCTAATTCCCGTTGTCGGAGTCCGAGCGTCTTCATCCATTGGGCGCCGGCCACAGCGGCGTTCACACTACCATTTGTATCGAATCGAGCAGCAACAAGAAGCAAACGGCAGGCCGCGTTTCGGAATTCTGCTCACTACACGTGAGTACAGTTCCGAGGATGCCAGCTTCCATCACCTGAGTGAACAATTACTCTAGATGCTCTCTCGACACCATCATCGATGCCGTCGTCGGTGCCATCGAAGCATGCTCAGAGAGCTTTCCTCTTGACTCTTCCCCACACAGTGGGCTAGAAGCTAGAGAGACCCAGATAGCAGAACATAACAGTGAGTGTTGTCATGCAAATAGACCGACGTCAGGTTCTTACCCCAGCTTCCGAATGTGGGCTGAGACGGGAAAAGTGGCCCTCTGTTACAGGCTGGCTGCTCGGCTTTCTTCTCGCCTTGGGCGGCGGCCAGGCTGTGTGCGCAGCTCCAATCGCTGACGAGGTTCTCTCCGCTATTGTGACCATCCATGCAGAAGTACCGGCCAGCGCACGCACCGCCCGGTTTCTGGGAACCGAGCGAGACGGGAGCGGTGTCGTGATTGACACCGAAGGTCATATTCTGACCATAGGCTATCTCATTATCGAGGCTTCCAGCGTTGAGATTATGTTGAATGGTAGCAGGCGCGTCCAAGCAACCGTTGTTGGCAATGACTATAGGACAGGATTTGGCTTGCTGCGTGCAACGGAGCCGCTCAATGTGACACCCATGTCGCTTGGCCAATCATCACAGCTGGCCGAACAAACAGAACTCTTAGTTGTCAGCGATAGTACCCCAGCCTCGATTCGTCCCACTCTTGTGACCTCACGCCGGGAATTTGCCGGCTCTTGGGAATATCTTCTTGAGGATGCCATTTTCACCGCCCCGCCTCATCCGCGTTATGCCGGAGCTGCATTAATTGGAGCCGAGGGCAAACTGCTCGGCATCGGTTCGCTCTTGGTGAACAATGTCCTGCCCGGCAGACAGGCGCTGACCGGCAATATGTTTATTCCTGTTGATCGCCTCAAACCCATCCTAGAAGATCTCATTCGCAAAGGACGGACTGCCGCATCTCCTCGGCCCTGGCTCGGCCTGTTTACTGAAGAATTCCGAGATAAGCTCATCATCATGTCTGTGTTGCCGGGCGGGCCGGCTGAACAAGCTGAAGTGCATGCGAATGACCTTGTGCTCAAGGTCGCCGGCAATCCGATCAAAGGCCAAGCCGACTTCTATCGAAAAATCTGGGCGCTCGGGGACGCAGGAGCCGACATCCCGCTCACCCTCCTGCAGGGGACAGAGATCAAGGAAATTGTGGTGCGTTCTTCCGACCGAGAGAGCTATTTCCGTACAGCCCCTGCCCCGAAAAAGCCAGACAAAGAAAAAACGCTCCAGTCCACCTAGAGAAGGGGCTCTTAGAGGGGGCACTCTCTCGGCTGAAATCACATCTTTCTACAATACATCATCAATACACCCTCGCATCATCCGGCGGGACCACTCCAGTCCGCTGTAGCATTCGCGACAAAAGATAAGGACAAAGGTTTACATGGATCGCAGTGTAGCCAAAACCGTCGCTGTATCGTATGACTCGCGGTAGTGGGTGACCGTTCCATTAAGGAGCGTCCATACTGCCACCAGGGCCACCTCATACACCTTGCCGGTCGCTTTCACCCGGCTGCGTTCGTCGCACATCACAACAACCTGATTGCTCTGCGCGATGAATTCTTTGGGAACAAGTTGTTCGACCTCTATCACTTTTCCACGTGTAGCAAACCACTGCGCGACCTGCTTACGCCCGCGGACTGTGCCAGCCCAGGGAATCTCCGTAGGTCCAGGCGACTGCCATTCAACATCTTCAGACAGAGGTTGCAGGATAGGCATTAAGTCGCCTTGGACCCCAGCCATGAGGAGATGGGTGTAAATCTGTCGTACGACCTGCACGTTGTCCGGCTTGGGTCCTTTGCGAGTTTTTATTTTATCCTTTGAAGCTGCCCAAGCAGCCGTCCACGTATCGAGCACTGGTCCCAGAAACAGATTCTCGGTCTTCCTGCGTATTGTTTCCGGATCATTTTCTACAGCTCGTAGCGTGTCCGATGTAGTCTCTGACCCGGGCTGTGTCGCCTGTTTCTTTCTTCGTTTCGAGACGGCCCAGGCAGCCGTCCAGGTATCAAACCCAGGTGAACTGAACGGCTGCTGTGTCTGTTCCAGGATTTCTTTGGGGTCTTTGCTGTCTGACATACGGTTTATCCTTCTTTTGAGAATGCGTCGTCCTCTCTCGTGCGTCTCGCCAAAATGTTCTCGACAGTAGCCAAGTCGTCTCGAGTATCCACGTCGATGGCCGCTTCTGCAAACGGCATCTCAACGATGCTCACTTGCGCTTCCAAAACCTGACTAGCCTGTTCTATAGCGGTCTGACGATCTAACCTGCGGAAGAGAAAGCGCACGAGATTTATAAAACCAAACTCACTCACCAAGCGCCAGGGGCGTTTGCGAAACCGTCCGGCTCGTTCCCAGAACCGCACGGCATTCACTGCCTGTGGTGTACGAAGAAGAAAAAGATTGGTTCCACAAAAACTCTCATCCTGAAGCGTGATAAACGTACGACGCGAATCCGGATACTGAGATCGAAAAAGCGTAGCGGTAACTACGCCAACGACCACATCGGCATCGGCCTCAGTTTGTTCGGCTGCTGTACAGAAATATTCAAGCATCTGTGTGGACAGTAAGGCATGATCGGCAGTCGTCACCAGCAGCGGACCATCGCCCTGGTGCGCCTCGCAGTAGTCCAAAACACTTGCCGCCGGCGAGTGGCTACTCGTATGAAACTCTACTGCCTGTGCCTCAGGCAGGGCAGTCAACACGCTGACGTCGTCAATGCTGACCACAATTTTCTGTACCTGCGACATACTGCCCAGGCTACGCAGCACCCGAGCCAGCATGGGCACGCCAGCAACGGGAATACAGGCTTTATGCGTCTGGCCTGCCGCCTGAGCTAAGGCATCCGTCAGCCCACGTCGTCCGGCAAGAACAAATGCCGTAATAGAAGTACGGGCTTCTGGGTCTCCCTTCTGATCCAACACGCTGGCCATGCCGGCATTGTAGACGGCGTACGCAACTGCGCAATTCCTCCGCTCTGGGGCGCCGCCTGAGCCGTAGACAGCCAGCGCGCCTCTCTTTCGCCGGCATCATCACCCAGCTAGACTACCCTGCACCCAAGATAGGGCAGGATAGGGAATAGGCATCCACACAGAGGGTCAGGATTCTTGTTTATCTGGATAGACGCGACCAATCCAAGCAGCAGACTGCGGATTTTCGGCATGACGCTGCTCGAACGCCAGCTGCATACCATTATCGAAGCTGGGCTAGACCCGAACGAGGTCTATGTCCAACTCTCTTCTGAGACGGCGAATCTTCCTTCGCTCCTGCCAGCGGATCTCCTGCGCCGGCTTTCGGTACGCTGGGGACATGAACGCCGAACAGTGTCGGAATATCGCACAACGCTGTCTCAGACGGTCCAAAAGGAACCACTGGATAAACCACTGAACGAACCGCTGCTCGCACTGGAGGCAGACGCTGTTGTGGATAGCCGCCTGTTGCGTCATCTGGGCGAGCGCTCGGGTTCTTGGGTCGCTCGGGGAAAAGCCGGAAAAACGCAGACTGCCGTACTTCGTTTTGAAGGAGAGGACCCCCTACCCCCTTCAACTGGAGTCCGACTGCCGGAGCTCGCGGAGCGCAGTCTTCAGGCAGGCCGCCTTCAGGCAGGCCGTCTTCAGGCAGGCCGCCTTCAGGCAGGCCGCCTTCAGGAAGTCGTGCTGGCCGAAGTGCCGTCGTATATTCGCAAGCTCCGGCGTGATCTGCCCGTATATCTTTTTCGCATTGTGGACAAAGCCAGCCGAGACCGGGCCGAACGCTTTCTGTTTTGGTCCAACTATAAAGGCTCGACCGACTTTTTTACCAAATATGTCTACCCGCCACTGGTGTGGCGTGCCGTGCGTCCGCTCGCCCGCTGGCGCGTACATCCTAACGTCATCTCGGTGTTTAATATCTTCATCACCTTCCTCGCTGTGCCGCTCTTCGCGTACGGCTACTGGATCTCGGCCTTTACGCTCGCCTACACCATGAGCGTGCTCGACTCGGTGGACGGCAAGTTAGCCCGGCTCACATTTACGGCGTCCAAGCTCGGCGATATCTTGGATCATGGGCTCGATATCATCCACCCACCAGTGTGGTATTTCGCCTGGGCTTGGGCATTAAGTAGCGGGATACCGAGCGCGCCCGTTTTCCAGCTGGCGGTGTGGATGGCTGTCTTCTATGTTCTGGATCGTATTGTGACCGGGCTGTTTAGCGCCCGGATCGGACTATCGATTCATGGTTGTACCTCCTTGGATGAACGCATGCGGACCTTTATCTCGCGCCGGAATATCAATGTGCCGCTGTTTATGCTGGGATTACTTCTTGGCATTCCGATTCCCGTCTTTGTTACCATTGTTGTCTGGCAGGTGGCCTCACTTGGCTTCCATACCCTGCGTTTAGTCCAGTTCTGGAACCGGAAACATCTGCTTGGAACAATGGAATCATGATGCTCCACATTCTCCACTAGGTCCTCTATCCATGCGTCTTCTGCTTATCTTTGCCCGAGCCTACCCGGGCCGCATCAGACCGATAGCCACAGCCGTTTCTCGCCCTTACGTACAAAAAATTGCCTAAATCGTAGACCTATGGCTTTTGCAACGACAGCACACAGATTGCGCACAGTGCACAGATTACTTGGTTCGCTGCTGCGGACAGACGCCTATCACACACCAGGCACCCGGACCCAGCCTGAGCGTGTCGTCCTTGGTGTTCGCAGTGGTGTTGCTCCGAGCGAAAAGCCAGCGGTACGCATCTTTGTTGGCACTGAGCCGGCCCAATACCAAGCCGAGCGCGTCTTTATCTGGTCCATTGAGCAGGTCCGGGATCCCGCTCGGGTGTACGAATTATATCTCATGAAAGACCTGGCCGGTTTTGATCGGCACGGGTGGCTGACCGGATTTACGAACTATCGATTTGCTATTCCCCATTTTGCTGACGGGCACGGCACTGCCATCTATAATGACACGGACCAAATCTATCTGGCCGATCCCGGCAAACTTTTTGACACCGCTATGGGCAGCCATGGTTTTCTGTCTATAAATGACCGCGACACGTCAGTCATGCTGATCGACTGCGACCAGATGAAAACGGTCTGGACGCTCGAAGCGGCGCAGCAGGAACGACGCAAAGCGTTAGAAACCGCTGCCCGGGCCGTCCCTGGCTTATGGGGCACGCTTG